>CAZMRP010000377.1:0-5674 GCA_964568275.1 uncultured Myxococcales bacterium | reverse complement strand
GGCCCGGCGGCGCGCGAGCTGCCGCCGCCGTCGGCCGGCGACCTGTGCCAGCGGCTGCAGGGCCGCGGCGACGTGCTCGCCCTGGGCCGGGACGCCCTGCCGTCCTGCAACCTGCAGGGCGCTCGCCTGCGGACCCCCGCCGACGTCACCCCCGACGGAACGCTCGACCGGCTGCTGTCCGAGCGCGACGACGACGCCGTCGCCGAGCTGCTCGGGCAACACGACGTGCGGGCGGTGGTCGTGTCGCCGACGCTGGCCAACCCGTCGGTGCTGCCCAAGGTCACGGTGCGCAACCGGCTCGCGCTGTACAAGCCGTCGCCGCGTTTCCACGCGCTGTACCTGTCGGAGGCGGCCGGACTGTACGAGCTCGTGCCGGGAATGCTCGAGCTGTCCGAGGAGGACGGAGCGGAGCTCGTGCGCCTGGCCCGCGCGACACTCGCCGGGCTGCCCTACGAGAGCCGGGCCCTGCCGGCACTGACGGCCGCGGGCGACCACGAGGTGCTGGTCCAGTTGCAGGGACTGACGCCGATCGCGCGGGAGGTGGCCGCCGATCCCAAGTCGAAGAACTCCAAGGCCTTCACCCAGCACATCCGGCCGGCGCTGTTCGCCGGCGGCCGCGGCCGCACGCTGCTCGAGGCGACGGGCGCCGCGGCGCGGACGCTGGCGGAGCGCTACCGGCGGCGCTACGAGTCGCGCGAGGGCTCGCTGCCCGAGACGCTGGCCCGCCTGACGGTGGAGGTCGAGGTGCCGTACGACTTCACCGACGTGCATACCGCCGTGTCGGGGAAGCCGGCGGAGACGCGCTACAAGAGCTTCCTGTGGCGCTCGATCGACCTCGGGCTCCACGGCATCGCGCTCGACCGCGACACCTCGCGCTACCAGGTCCGGGCGCCCTCGGACGCGGTGTACGCCGGCCGCAAGGCGGTGGAGGACCTGCTGACCCGCGTCTGCCGCGACTACCTCGACGGCAGCCGGGAGGCGCTGGCCGAGGCGCGGGCGCTGGCCGGCCTGCCGCAGGCCGGCGCGGACGAGCTGTCCAAGACGCTGTACCGGCTCGAGCCGCGCCTGCGGGTGCAGCGCTTCCGCGCGCACCATTTCCGCGAGACCCGGCCCGGCGGCGAGGAGGTCGTCCGGTTGGCGCGCGGGATCCCGCCGCTGCCGCCGACGAAGGAGAACCTCTCGCGGCGCGCGTTGCAGAACGGCGTGTTCTGGGCCACCCGCTGGCTGGTCGAGAACCTGCAGCCCGACGGGGCGTTCCGCTACCTGTACCGCCCGGAGCTGGACTACTACCTGTCGGACAAGCAGATCGTCGAGCAGTACAACGAGGTGCGGCACGGACTGGCGAGCTACTCGCTGTTCATGTCGCACCAGGAGGTGCCGAGTCCCGAGCTGTGGGAGGCGGCGGAACGCTCGCTGCGCTGGAACCTCGACCGCGTCGCCTTCGGCCCGGCCTGGACCACCGACCCCGCAGGCAAGGCGCGGCTGCCGACGTGGGCCCGCACGGACCTCCCGTACGGGCCGCCCAAGCCCGGCGGCGGCACCGCGCCGGCCGACAACTGGCGCTGCCCGCACGGCGAGCTGCGCCCGATCCCGCCCGACATGGCCTACGTCCGGCATCTGGACAACGCCAAGATGGGCGCGGTGGCGGCCGCGATCCTCGCCGTCTCCGAGAAGATCCTCCAGACGCCGGCCGAGCGCCGGGACGCGACGCTGGCCGAGTTCCGGCCGTTCCTCGAGGGCTTCGCGAGCTTCATGCTGCTGATGCAGCACACCACGGGGGAGCTCGCCGGCTCCTTCGACCACTACTTCGTCTCCCCCGAGCACGGACACTACCGGCGCTCGACGACGATCTACCCCGGGGAGATCCTGTTCGGCCTGTCGCGCATCTACCGGCTCACCGGCGACCCGCGCATTCCGCCGGCGTTCGCCCTGGCCGTGGAGTACGAGCGCAACTACTTCACGCGCGAGGCGGCGATCCGCGAGCCGGACGGGACCTACGAGAACCGCCGGCGCGCGGACCTGGTGCAGTTCGTGCCCTGGATCTCCATGGCGCTCAACGACATGGCGCTCGCGGTGGCCGACGAGGACCCGACCCGGGCGCAGGAGTACGCCGAGTTCGGGATCCGGGTCTCGGACTGGGTGGCGGACGTCTACCTGTTCGACGAGGACCGGACGTTCTACCCCGAGTACCTCGGCGGGTACTTCAAGTGGGAGTTCGAGCTCCCGGCGATGCACTCGATGGTCTACGCCGAGGGCACCGCGTCGGCGTTCGCGCTGGCCAAGCGGACGGGGGATCCGCGCCTGGAACGCATGCGGAAGGCGACCGTGCTCGGCTGCCGCTTCGCGCTCCAGCAGATCGTGGTGCCGGGCCGCAACGACCACTTCCTGCCCAACCCGACGCGCGCCCGCGGCGGCGTGCGTTTCGGCATCAACAACAGCGAGATGCGCACCGACTACAGCTACCACACGCTGTCGGCGCTCAACCAGACGCTGCGCTTCCTGACCGACGAGGAGCTGGGTCGGCTGTGAGCACCCCGGCGCCCCGGCCCTGGGAGATCGACGTCAGCCGGCTGCGCCGCGCCCGCGACGTGCACGGGGTGCTGCTGCAGGTGATCCTCGTGCTGCTGGTGGTGGTCGCCGGCGCCGTCGCCGGTCTCGCCACCGCCAACGTCGCCGCGGCCGAGGTCGTGGCGGCGCTGGCCGACCCCGCGCTGCCCGGCGGGCCGATGCCGGCCTCGCAACACCGCACGCTGGAGACGCTCCACGAGTACTACACGAGCGGCGCGGCGACCTGGCAGGCCGGCCTGCTCGGCGCGATGGCCTCGGTGTTTCTCGTGCTGGCCCTGGCCGCCCGCCGCCGACTGCTTCCCGGCGGCGTGTCGCGCCGCCGGTTGCTGCTGGGTCTCGCCGCCGTCGGCGCGATCTACGTGCTGATGCTGGTCCTGGTCGCCCCGTTCGACGAGGTCGGCTGGCGCGTCGCCGCCGACCGCCACCGCCTGCTGTCCGAGCTCGAGTTGTGGAACGACGCGATCGAGCTGACCTTCCGACTGCAGGTGCCGCTCACCGCCGCCACCCTGGCCTGCGCCACCGCCGCCCTGTCGCCCACCCGCGTCGCCCTCCCCGCCCTCGGCGCCGTCGGCGGCGTCGGCCTGGCGCTCGTGCTGCTGTGCAAGCTGCCGTTCGGACCCCTCGCGCGAATCGCCGAGCCCGCGGACGACTACCTCGACCTGCCCCACCGCTCCGTCCGCGTGCTGCTCGCCGACGACACGCCCCGCGTCCGCCGCGGCGCCCTGCCGGACGTCGGCCTCGCCTTCGCTCCCCCGCCGCTCGGCGAGCCGGCCGAGCGCGCCGCGGCCGAGGCGGCCCGCCGGCACGACGTCCGTGGTCTGCACGGCTCCACCGCACGACGGTTGCTCGCCCTGGCCCCACTGGCCCGCTTCGACGTCGACGAATACGCCCGCCGCGCCGTCGCCCTGTGGCGCGAGACCGGAGCCACCGAACCGCTCGGCTGGCTCGTGCCGCTCACCCGCTCACCCGCCGCCGGCTCCTCCTCCGTCGCCACCGCGCTCGAGGTGCTCGCCGGACCCGACGAACTGTACCTCGGCGACGCCGCGGTCGACGTCTGTCGCGCCCTCACCGCCCGTGGAGACATCGACGACGCCGGGCGGATCAAGGAAGCCGCCCGCGCCGCCGGACTGCCCGAGTCGCGCCTGGGCGCCTGCGTCGTCGCCCCGCCACCCCCGCCCGGCACGCTTCTCGGCACCCTGACGCTCGACGGACAACCGGCCGCCGACGTGGCCGTGGCCGTGCTGCACGAGCCGCTCGCCGGACAACTCGACGCCGTGCCGGCCGACCGCCCGTTCAACCTGATGCTGCTCGCCGCGTCCCCGACCGCCCGGACCGACGCCGACGGCCGGTTCGAGGTCACCGGACTCCAGCCGGGCCGCTACCGCCTCGCCGTCCTGCTCGAGGACCCCCGCCACTCCCCGGACCGCCGGGCGGCCACCCCTCCGACCTGGATCGTGGTCCGCTCCGGGAGCGCGACGACCGCCTCACCGCTCGCCCTGACGACCCGGTTCGAGTAGCGGTTCGGGAGCTGCGGCGTTGTTGCTTCGACACGCATCTGGTGGTATCCACGCGCTCGCGGACGATGGCCCGACAGGGAGCATGGTGCTTCCGGGTCAGTCGGGCTCGAGGATCGAATGAGCCAACGGTACCCGGTCCGAGCGATCACGCACGTCCACACGGAAGCCTCGAACGGCCTCGCGTCGGAGATGGACGAGATGATCGGCGGGACGCTCCGCAAGGTGTTGGGGCAGGACACGCGGGTCGCCTGGTCGGAGTGCTTCACGCCGGTGTCCCGGCTGGCCGGGCTGCTGGGCGGGGTCGGCGACCCGGCGGCCGTCGGCCTGATCGCGGTCACCGACCACATGAACCATCGCAGCCACCGGCTGCCGGAGGCGCTGCTGCGGGCGGCCGCCGCGGACCACCGGCTGGCGGCGAGCGCGGAGGTGTCGTGCGTCGAGCGGGACGTCGACGGCGAGTACCGCAAGGCGCCGGAGGTGCTGGTCTACGGCGGACCGGAGCCGGTCGACGGGCCCTGGGGCCCGCACTTCGGGCTGACGCAGCCGCTGCTCGACGAGTTGTTCGACGTCTGCCGCGCGCCGGGTCTGCCGCGGGTGCAGACGACGCGCGTCCTGCGCTTCTGTGCGGAGCGACACCTGGCCTGCGCGCTCGCGCATCCCTTCGACGGGCACTTCTTGTCACTCGAGGCGACCTTCGAGGTGATCTCGCGCGGCAAGTTCGTCGAGACGATCAACGGCGGGTTCCCGGGGATCAGCGCACGGATCCTGGAGGACTTCATCGGGTTCCAGAACCGCATCGCCTCCGGCTGGCGCCTCGACGGCGTCTCGGCCCTGCGCTGGCCGCTGGCGCGGCGGATGGCCGAGCGGATCGTCGAGGAGCGGCGGCCGCCATTGCACCCGTGGGGCGGCTCGGACGCCCACAGCCACGACTTCGACCGCGTGACGATCCGCTTCCTCGCCGACCGGCCCGTGCCGACGGCGGGCGATCTGTTCCGCGCGATGCTCGAGCGACCGGTGGAGGCGCTGCTGATCGACGGCACGTTCCAGGTGCAGGGACGCCCGGGCACCCCGCTGTCGGTGGTGGACGACGTGGTGCGGATCGTGATCCGCAACCTGTGGCGCAACCGGCATCGCTTCGGCGGCGCCGAGCCGGCGTTCCGCATGATGAGATGCGCGCCGCGCGGGGTGACCGAGGAGCTCGGCCGGCGCGAGCGGCGACAGGCCGAGCTGGTCGCCGCGGCCGCGCGCGAGTTCGACTTCGCCCAGCTGCTCTCGCGGATGGTGCTGCGGCCCGCCGCGGCCGCTCCGGTCCGTCGCCTGCGCCTGGCCGGCGTGGTCTAGCTCAACCCGCGGGGGGCACGAGCGCCGGGACGCCGCCGGCGGCCGTCGCGGCCGCTCCGGTCGCCGCCAGCGTCTCCAGCACGACGGCCCACGAGCTGTTCGAGGCGGGAGTGACGACGATCGGCGCCGACCGGCCCTGCAGCTGCCGCGCCAGCCCGGCGAAGTCGTAGACTCCGCCGATCCGGGTGATCTGCAGCAGGTCCCCCCGCTTGCCGAGATAGAATCCGCCCTGGGCGATGCGGACCGTG
>CAZMRP010000376.1:0-5688 GCA_964568275.1 uncultured Myxococcales bacterium | reverse complement strand
CCGGACCACCTCCCCGGACCGGGGAGCGCTGGAGTCGGAGGCGCCGCTGCCCGACTTCTGCCCCCCGCCCGATTCCGGCGCCCTGTTGTCGAAGGGCCCCGAGGGGGTCGACCCCTCCCAGTGGACCGGCGTCAGCGCCACCGGCGCGCCCGAAGCGGCGGCCTCGGCCGTGATGCGCGACGACCGCGCCCCCGCGGCGGGCACCGACTCCAGCACGCGCCGGCCGGGCATCGGCACGCGGCCCGACGACCCGCGCCGCGGCGTGCAGCGCCGCATCGAGGAGCTGATCAAGCGCGAGATCGAGCTGACGCAGCGGCTGCTGCGGACCACGCCCGACTCCGACGCGACCAAGCCCGACATCTTCTTCCGCATCGCCCAGCTGTACTACGAAATGCAGGACGCGCGGAACTTCGCCGCCGGCGAGCGCGACATGGCGGCGCTCGAGGCCGAGAGCAGCGGCAACGAGAACCGGGCCCAGGAGCTGTACCAGCAGCGCGATGCGCTGCGCCAGGAGTCGCGGGAGTGGAGCGACAAGGCCATCGAGGCCTACTACTCCATCGTCCAGAACTTCCCCGACTGGACCCGCATCGACGAGGCGCTGTTCTACCTCGCCTTCGCCTTCGAGGAGCGGGCGCGGGACACGGAGAACATCGAGCAGAAGGACGACTTCAACTTCAAGGCCCGCACGGTCTACAACGTGCTGATCCGCGACCACCAGGAGTCGATGTACGTCCCCAACGCCTACCTGTCCTTCGCCGAGTACTACTTCAACGACGAAGGCAACATGGCCGAGGCGCTGCGCTACTACGAGAAGATCCTCGGCATCCCCGGCAACCGCGTGTTCGGCTACTCGATGTACAAGAAGGCCTGGTGCCTGTACAACCTGCAGGAGTACACCAAGTGCCTGACGGCCTTCGAGGACGTGATCAACTACGCCCAGCAGAACCCGGAGAACCCCGACTCCGAGGAGCTGCTGCGCACGGCGCGCCTCGAGATCCCGCAGGCCTACGCCCAGACCGGCCGCGCCGATCAGGCCTGGCGCTACTTCGAGCGGGTGGGCGGGGACCTCAAGGTCCGGATGATGGAGTCGCTGGCCGAGTACTACTACTCGCAGGGCGAGCACGACAACGCGGTGATCGCCTATCACGAGCTGATGGACAAGAACCGCGATTCGGACAGGTTCTGCGACTACCAGTACTGGATCACGCAGAGCCGGATGGCCCAGGCCACCACCGCCGGCGGCGTGGCCAGCCAGGACGCCAAGCAGACGATCGTCACCGAGATCACGAACATGGTCGACGTCTGGAAGTTCTTCGTGGTCGAGAACGGCTCGCGCCGCAGCGCCGACAACGTCCGCACCTGCACCTGGTGGGCCGCGGACTTCATGATCGACACCGCGGTGCGCTGGCACCGCGAGGCGGCCGGCTCGGAGCAGATGCCGGGGACCAACGACCGGACGACGATGGCCCGGGCGGCCGACCTGTACCAGCTGTTCATCCAGACCTTCGGCGACCCCGCCTCCCCGTACTACTACGACCGGCTCGAGCCGCCGCCCGAGTGGGAGTACCAGAACCCGTACTCGGTCTACAAGGCGAAGTACTTCGCGGCCGAGCTGTTGTGGAAGTCGGAGCAGTTCGACAAGTGCGGCGAGGCGTTCGACGCCGTGGTGCGGGCCGACCCCGCCGGCGAGTACGCGCGCGAGGCCGCCTACGCCTCGGTGCTGTGCTACAAGAAGCTCTACGACCAGCAGTACCAGGACGTGCAGCGCGTGCTGGCGCGGGACAGCGGCGAGCGCGGGCGGCAGACGCGGGAGCGGCAGCGCGACCGGCAGAGCGGCGGCGGCACCACCTGGGAGAACACCATCCCGGCGGCCCGCGAGTTCACCCCCGCCGAGAGCTCGATGGAGCAGGCGTTCCACCGCTACATCTGCTACATCGAGCAGCACGAGGACCTGGCGAACGTCAAGTTCAACCGCGCCTTCCTGTTCCTCGACGCGCAGAAGTGGCAGGAGGCGGCGCTGCTGTTCAAGCAGATCGCCGCGGAGTACAAGGAGACGCAGGACGCCGACGACCGCCGGATCGCGGTGCTCTCGGCGATGAACTACTTCGAGATCATCGTCCGCCTCAACCGCGCGGGCGTCGAGGAGTGCGTCACCGAGATCATCGCCGCCACCAACGGCGCGCTCGACGGGCACTTCCCGCTGGCCGAGGACTCGGCGGTGCTGGAGAACAACGACGAACGGAACTCGCTGAACCTGTTCCTCGAGGCGGTCCCGGTGCTGCACTGCCAGCAGATGCTGTTCAAGGTCAAGGAGTTCACCGACGCCCGGAAGTGGGAGGAGGCCGCCGAGCTGGCGCTCAAGATCCACGACGAGTTCCCGCAGAGCTACCCGGGCTACCGCTGCCTCAACCCCGCCAACGAGGACATGATGGACGACATCCTCAACGAGGCGGCCAACTACTACGAGAACGCCAACAAGGTGATGAAGGCGATCCAGATCCGTCTGCGGCTGGCCCAGGAACACTCCGGCTCCGAGCACGTGACCAACGCCCAGTACATGGTCGCCTCGGCCTGGGCGCGGCTGGCCTTCTTCGAGAAGGCGGCCGCGGCCTACGAGAACTTCGCCCGCACCTACCTGTCCGACGAGCGCGCCCCGGAGGCGATGCTCAACGCCGTGCAGATCCGGATCGGCCTGGGGCACGACGAGCTGGCCAAGACCGACGCCGACTTCCTCGACTCCAAGTTCGGCGGCAACCGCAAGTACCAGAAGAAGGCCGCCGAGGCCTACTTCTCGGTCGGCGAGCTGTACACCAGCTCCCACAACTGGCCGGAGGTGGCGCGGCACTACGACGAGTACCTGCGCAAGTACGGCCGCAAGGGCGGCAAGGAGTTCGAGGTCCGCGCGACGATGCTGGTCGCCGAGTCGTACTGGGCCCGCGCGGATTGCCCGGAGAACACCGAGGACGCCGACCCGACGGTGCTGCGGCGCTGCCGCGACAACCGCGGCAAGGCCTACGAGTACGCGACCAAGGCCAACGGGCTGGTGCGGCTGCCGGAGTTCCGCGACGAGGCGGCCGAGGGCGAGGACGCCGGCGCCGACCCGGCCGCGATCCTCGCCGGGCGGCGCCAGGCCACCTGGGACAAGCTGGTCGAGGAGCTGGAGCTCGAGGTCGAGGGGGACGACCCGGCGGCCGTGCAGGCCCAGATCTTCGTCCGCGGCGACAAGGTCGCCAACGCCCTGGGCCAGGCCCGCTTCTACATCGGCGAGAAGATCTACGAGCAGTTCAAGGCCATCCGTTGGCCCGAGTTCGACCCCGAGGACTGGAACCCGCCCGGCGCCGCCTGCGCGCAGTTCCGCGGCAGCCGCGAGTACATGAACATCTGCATGTCGATGGAGAAGTACAAGATGTGGACCGAGAAGGCCTTCGTCCCCTTCGCCCGCGACCGCGACGCGAAGATCACGGAAGGCCGCAAGTACTACGACTCCATCGCCTACCTCCAGGTCCCGGCCTGGGAGATCGCCGCCGCCAGCCGCGTCGGCGACATGTTCCTCCAGTTCTGGAAGGACATGTACAACGCCCCCACGCCGCCCGCGTTCCGGCGCGAGGAGTTCGTCGAGGTCGAGCAGGCCTACCGCGAGCAGCTGGACAACCAGGCCGAGCCGATCAAGCAGCACGCGATCGAGGCTTTCGGCTACTGCCTGGCCACGGCCACCCGCGAGCAGTGGTTCAACGAGTACTCCGCGCGGTGCGAGGCCGCCCTGTACGAGATCGACCCCTCGCGCTACCGCGTGTCCAACGAGGTCTACGGCCGGCCGAACCTCAACCGTGTGCACTACGCCGCGCCCGACCTGGACCTCGGCATCATCACGACGACCACCGAGTTCGGCGAGCGGCAGCTGCCGGTGACGGTCGTCCCCGGCGCGGCGAGCGTCGACGACCGGGGCCGCTACCAGTTCTACGTCGCGCCGGCTGCGCCCCCGCCCGCGCCGGCCGCGGCCGAGGGCGCGTCCGAGTCGGATTAGGAGGAGGGCCACCATGAACTTGCATCGTTTCATCCCGTCCGTCGCCCTGCTCACCGGTCTCGCGCTGGCCGGCTGTCCCACCACGCCCGTCGGACCCTCGGGGGGCGGCGGCGGCGAAGGGGACGGCGGCTCGACCCAGGTCACGGCGGAGAGCCGAGAGGGGTTCACCGAAGCGGTGAGCCTGTTCCTGCAACACCGGCAGGCCGGCAGCTGGACCGCGGAGCAGTGCACCGCGGTGGCCAACTCCTTCCTGGAGGTTTCCGAGGACACCTCGGCCGGCATCGCCGAGGCGCTCTACGCCCGCGGCGTGACGTTCCAGCAGTGCAACCTGCACGACCAGGCCCGGCAGGCCTTCCAGGCGGCGCTCGAGCTGCGGGCCGAGTACCCGCCGGCGCTGATCCAGCTCGGCGTCTACGCGCTCGTCGACAACGACGATGCCAAGGCCCAGCAGCTGTTCGAGAAGGCCTACAAGGCGGACATCACGGCCTATGAGGCCTACATCAACCTGGCCGTGCTGGCCTTCAAGCGCGGCAACTTCCGGCCCGGCCAGCAGTCCGCCGAGGGCGCCGCCGACGTGCTGATCGGCTCGGCGCTCGCCGTGCAGGCCGACGCGGTCGTGGCGTTGGAGAACCTGGCCCGCTTCTTCTTCGACTACTCCCAGCTGGCCGAGGCCAACCAGCGCTTCCGCCGGTTCGCGCTGCTGGTCTGCCAGTACGCGATCACCAAGAACCCCAACTACGCCCCGATCTACAACCTGCGCGGCCTGATCTTCCTGGCCGAGGAGAACATCCGCGCGGCCATCGGCGACTTCCGCAAGGTCATCGAGCGGGATCGGGACAACTACGAGGCGCACATGAACTACGCCTCGCTGAACCTCGGCTTCCGCGGCTACTCCGAGGCGCAGCGCTCGTACACGGAGGCGTTGCGCGTGCGTCCCGACAGCTACGACGCCCTGGTCGGGCTGGGGGTCGCGATCCGCGGCCTGGCCTCCGAGCAGGAGTCGCTGGAGGGCGAGGGCGAGTACATCGAGGGGACGCGCTACACCTACGCGATGGCGATCGAGAAGTACGAGGCGGCCAAGCAGCTCGACGCGGCCCGCCCGGAGGCCTATTTCAACATCGCGCTGATCCAGCACCGGTTCACCAACATCTCGCAGCCCGAACAGTACGACCCGGCCATCGCCAGCTACCGCGAGGCGCTCGGGCACTGCTCCGGGCAGCCGCCGGCGGGCTCCGGCCTCGACTACGCAGAGCTGCGGGCGGCGATCCAGGAGAACCTGGACCGGGCGGTCAAGGACAAGGAAACCCTGGTCCAGATGCAGGAAATGGACCGCCAGGTCCGCGAGGCCGATGCGGCGATGGCGCAGGCTGAAGCGGCGATGGCGGCGGCCGAGGCCGCGGCGGCGGCGGAGGCGGCGGCGCAGGGCGGCGGGGAGACCACGCCGGCCCCGGAGGCCGATGCGCCGACCCCGGAGGGCGGCTCGCAGTAGGGTCCGGGGGGGCAAGGCCGAGCGGATTGCCTTGCCCCGGCGTTTTGTGGGAACATCCGGTGCGGGTGGGTGTCGGAACGACGCTGCCCGGAGGAGGTCCGAGATGCGGAAGGTGATGATGGCGACGGTGATGGCCAGCGGGTTCCTGGGGCTGACGGGGAGCCAAGCCGTCGCC
>CAZMRP010000375.1:0-5690 GCA_964568275.1 uncultured Myxococcales bacterium | reverse complement strand
GCGGGCGCGTCGGGCGGCTGGCCGGCCGTCCTGGTCGTGATGGCCCTCGCGTTGCGGCGCCGCGCGCGCCCGCGCCGTCGCTCCGGACGGTTCGACGGACCCGCGAGGTCCGCGGCTCAGCCCCCGCCGGTCGCCGCGACGTAGGTGCAGTAGGCCGGCCAGTCGGCCGGGAGCGCCGTGGCGTAGGGCGAGGTGGTGGTCCCGAGCGGGTGGTCGCGGAAGAACTCCACGAGCTGGGCCGCCATGAAGCCGACCGGCGGAGCGGTGTGGCCGCCGCCGTGGTCGCAGACGAAGGTGTCGTGGCCGAAGCCGCCGAGGAACGTCGAGTCGTTCGCGGCGAACTGGTCGAAGTGCATCGTCGCCACGGTGAGGCTGTAGGTGTCGGTCTCACCGCCGTGCAGGAACACCTGCGGGTACGGGTTGGTCGTCGCGTAGTCGGGCCAGTCGATCGCGGAGCCGACCATCCCGAGCCCCGTCAGGTTGGCGGCGTTGTTCCCGTAGGCGCCCGAGTAGGTGACGACCGACGCGAGCTGCTCGCCGCGGACGGTGCCGAGCGCGTCCACCACGAACCCGCCCATCGAGAAGCCGACGGCGTGCACGTGGTCCTCGTCCACGCCCCAGCGGGTCTCGAGGCACTCGAGGATCGCGTCGAACATCACCGCCTCGCGGTTGTCGACCGTCACGACCGCGACGTCCCAGTCGATCGTCATCATCCCGAACAGCGAGAAGTCCGTGTCCTCGGGCGTCACCAGGATGAACGGGAAGGTCGCGTCGTCCACCGCGTCCGAGAGCAGTCGGTGCATGTTGCTGGCCGAGTCTCCCAGGCCGTGGAAGTTGAATACCACCGGCCACGGGCCGCCGGTCTCGACGTCCGCGGGGAGCTCGAGCACGAAGTCCCGGCGGAAGTCGCCGGCCGGCAGGCCGATGTTCCAGCCCTCGGCGAGCTCCTCGCAGGTCAGCGTCGGGACGTCCTCCGGGGCGTCGGCGTCGGCGTCGGCATCGGCGTCGGCGTCGGCGTCGGCGTCCGGACCCGGCGCCTCGTCCGGCACGTCCTCGGGGACGTCCGGCGGCGCGTCGGCGTCGGCATCGGCGCCTTCGTCCGCCACCTCGGGCGTGTCCTCCACGACATCGGTGCCGGAGTCGTCGTCGCCGCAGGCGCCCGGCAGCGCGAACAGCCACACCACGGCCCAGAGATTCCAGCGTTTCATCCCGCACCTCCCTCGACCCGAAGGTTGCCCCGCGCTCCGGCCCCGGTCAAGTCGCGACGGCCCCGTGGCGGCGTCGGCCCCGGCATCTCCGTCGGCCACGTGGTATGCTGGCGCCCACGGTCGGCGCGACCGACGGCGCCGGGGGACGAGGGATGCGCTCGCATTGCCGCACGCCAATCGGGAACAGCCGCGCTTCGGCGCTCCGCCGCGGTCGTCCCCGGCGGTGCCGCACGATCCTCGCCGCCCTGGGTGTGCTGCTGGGCTCGGCGGCGCTTGCGGCGGCCGGACCCGCGGGCGAGCCCCGGGACGTGCGCGTCGGCGTCTACCAGAACAAGCCGAAGCTGTTCATCGACGAACAGGGCCGCGCTTCGGGGTTGTTCGTCGAGCTGCTCGAGGAGATCGCCCGGGCGGAGGGCTGGAGGCTGTCGTACGTCCCCTGCCGGTGGACGGAGTGCCTTCGCGGCCTCGACGACGGCACGCTCGACCTGATGCCCGACGTCGCGTACTCGCGGGAGCGCGACCGGGACTACGACTTCAACCGCACGCTGGTCCTCGAGAGCTGGTCGCAGCTCTACTCCCGCTCCGACGAGTCGGTCCGCGCCCTGGCCGACGTGAACGGCAAGCGGGTGGCCGTGCTCGTCGATTCGGTGCAGCAGGCCTCGTTCGAGCAGATGATGGCGGGGTTCGGTTTCGAGGTGACGATCGTGCCGACGGAGTCCTTCGAGGCGTCGTTCGCGGCGGTGCGGGACGGGGCGGCCGACCTCGCGATCGCCAACCACTTCTTCGGCGACTACTTCCACGGCGAGTACGGGCTGGTGCGGACGCCGATCGTGTTCCAGGCGGCGCAGCTGCACTTCGTCACGGCCGCGGGCCGCCACCCGGAACTGCTGCAGGCGATCGACCGGCACCTCGACGAGTGGCGCGGGGAGCCCAACTCCGTCTACTACACCACGCTCGCCCGCTGGATGGACCGGCCGCCCGTCGGCGTCGTGCCGGGGCGCATCCTCTGGATCATCGGCATCACCTTCGGACTGCTGGTCCTCGCCGGCGGCGCGATCCTGCTGCTGCGGTCGCAGGTCCGGGCGCGGACCCGGCATCTGGAGCGCGCCAACGAGGAACTGCGCCGGGCGGACGCGGCGCTGCGCCAGAGCGAGGCGGTCCTGAACTCCTCGCAGCGTCTCGCCCGGATCGGCGGCTGGGAGTGGGACCTCGAGCGGCAGACGGCGACCTGGACCGAGGAGACCCACCGGATCCACGGCATCCGGCCCGGGGAGCTCGCGCCCGGCTCGCGCGAGCCCATCGAGCGGAGCCTGGCCTGCTACGAGCCGGCCTCCCGCGGGGCCCTGCGGGAGGCGTTCGAGCAGTGCTGCCGGCACGGCCTGGCCTACGACCTGGAGGCGCCGTTCCGCAGCGCCGACGGCCGCCGCCTGTGGGTCCGCACCACCGCCGAGGCGGTGCGGGACGCGGAGGGCCGGGTCGTCAAGGTCGTCGGCAGCATCATGGACGTGACCGAGCGCCGGGCGGCGGAGGACGAGCAGCGGAGCCTGGAGGAGCGGCTCCGGCAGTCCCAGAAGATGGAGGCGGTCGGCAAGCTCGCCGGCGGCGTGGCCCACGACTTCAACAACCTGCTGACCGTGATCCTCAACTACACGGAGCTGGCGCTGCGGGAGATGAAGGCCGACGACCCGGTGCGGGCCGAGCTGACGGAGGTCGTGCAGGCCGGACAGCGCGCCGCGGTGCTCACCCGCCAGCTGCTCGCCTTCAGCCGCAAGCAGGTGCTGGAACCCCGGCCCGTCGACCTGAACCACGTCGCGACCGACCTCGAGAAGATGCTCCGGCGCATCATCGGCGAGGACGTCGATCTGCGGCTGACCCTCGCGACCGACCTCGGCGTGACCCTGGCCGATCCGGGCCAGCTCGAGCAGGTGATCATGAACCTCGTGGTCAACGCCCGGGACGCCATGCCGGCCGGCGGCACGCTGACCATCGAGACCGCCAACGCCGACATCGATGAAGCGCTCGCGTCGCGCGGCGACGACGTGACCGCCGGTCCCTACGTCGTGCTCTCGGTGACCGACTCCGGCTGCGGGATGGACGAGCCGACGCGGTTGCGGATCTTCGAGCCGTTCTTCACGACGAAGGAGCGGGGCAAGGGGACCGGCCTCGGACTCTCCACGGTCTACGGCATCGTCAAGCAGAGCGGGGGCCACGTCGCCGTCGACAGCGAACCCGGCCGCGGCTCGACGTTCCGGGTCTACCTGCCCCGCGAGACCGCCGCCGTCACCGTCCCCGCCCGGGCCCCGGCGTCGTCCGAGCGGCCTCCCGGGACGGAGACCGTCCTCGTCGTCGAGGACGAGGAAGCGGTCCGCAATCTCGCGGCGCGCATCCTGCGGTCCGCCGGCTACAGCGTGCTCGTCGCGGCGTCCGCCGACGAGGCGGTGCAGGTCGCCGCGGCGCACTCCGGCGAGATCCGCCTGCTGCTGACCGACATGGTGATGCCCGGGGCCAGCGGGGAGCTCCTGGCCGAACGACTCGTCGCCGCCCGGCCGCGGCTGAAGGTCCTCTTCATGTCGGGGTACTTCGACAGCGAGACCGTCCGGCGCGGCGTCTGGCGGGCCGGGGTCCGGTTCGTCGGCAAGCCGTTCACCGTGGAGACGCTGACGCAGAAGGTCCGGGAGGCGATCGAGGGGCGCTGAGCCGTCTCGGGGTCCTGGATCGTTGACGCCGCCCGGGGCCCGCGCCAGGATCCGCCCGATGCGCACCCGACGGACCCGGGCCTGGCTCGCGCTTGCGCTGCTCGCCGGCACGCCGGGCTGCGACGGCTGCGACGGCGACCTCGACGCGCGCACCGACGTCCCGTCGCTGCGCTTCTGCGGCGACGGCGCGTGCGTCGTCGCCGAGGGCGAGAACACCCGCACCTGTCCCGCCGACTGCGGAGCGCCTCGCGGCGGCGGCGCCGAGGTCCGGTTCTTCGCCGATTTCGCCCCGAAGGCCGCCGAGTACGGTCGTCCCCTGCGCTTCACCTACGTGGTCTGGAACCAGGGTTCCGAGGTCGCCCGCAACGTCGTCCTCCCCGTGCCCCTCGTGCAGGACGAGACCACCACGATCTACGGCGACCGCGAACACTGCGGCGCCCCCGGCCCGCGCTACGACTGCATGGTCGACGTCTCCTACGTCCCCGGCTCGATGCGCGTCAATCGCGTCTACCACCCCAATCGAGCCCGGAACTCGTACGCCTTCGTCGATACCACGCCGCTCACGGACGCCCTCGACGACGACGAGGCGTGGTTCGACGCGGAGCGCAACGTCTTGTTTCTCGCGCTCCAGGAACTGCGGCCGCGCGGCGCCGACCCCGAGGACGCCGGCCTGCTGTGGTCGTTCGACTTGCTGGCCGACGAGACCGTTACCGGCACCCCCTGCGAGGAGTTGCCGCTCGTCCAGAACTGGAACTGGATCTTCGCCGACAACTCACCCGAGTACATGAACGACATCATCGGACACCTGGTCTGCGAGTCGCCCCGCCTGCGCGCCGTCGTGGAGCCCAACCGCGCGACGGCCGCGCCCGGGGACACGATCGTGTGGAGCGTGACGCTGTCCCAGGACTTCATCGCCCTGCCTCCCGGTCGCGACGACGAGCGGTTCCACCTGCTGCGTCCACGCCTGTACCTCGACTACCCCGAAGGGGCGCTGGTGGTGGAGTCGCTCGACCCGCCCGACGAGGCCGAGGACCTGGTGGGCTTCGACGACGAGCCGTCGGCGGGCGGCGTGGTCTACTGGGCGCGGACCGACGACGCGGGCGAAGGGCAGTTGGCGCCCGGCGAGTCGGAGACGCTGCACGTGACGACCCGCGTCCGCGACGGCGTCCCCGCGGGCACCGAGCTGCGGGTGAGCGCCCGGGTGACCTCGCAGCGCACGAGCGAGTACCAGCACGAAGACGCCGAGGCGACGGTGGTGGTGTCGGGCGCCGTGGCGCCGGCCTGCGGCGACGGGTTCTGCAGCGCGCCGGGCGAGACGGCGGCCTCGTGCGCGGCCGATTGCCCCGGCTGTTCGGCCGTCGACACGGTGACGGGTTTCGCCGATCCGCCGTGCTGCGACGGACTGACGCGGGTGCGAGCCGCCCAGCCCTACGGCTGGGCCTACGACCAGTGTTACGACTGGCAAGGGGGGGGCGTGTCGTGGGCCCAGGGCTGCTGCGCCGCCTGCGGCGACGGGAACTGCGCCGGGATCGAGAACGCCTGCAACTGCCCCGCGGACTGCGGACCGTACTGCGGCAACTGGCTGTGCGAGCCCGGCGAGGAGCGCGCCACGTGTCCCGGCGACTGCTGATCTTCGGCCTCGCCTGCGCGTGGGGGCTGCACGCGGCGTGCACGCACCCCCCGGCTTCCGTCCCGAGCGCGTCGGGCGGTCCGGCGGGCGGACGGCCCGCGCCGGGTTGCGACGGCCCGGTCCTGCCCGACGCACCGGCCGCGTGCGTGGAGGACG
>CAZMRP010000374.1:0-5702 GCA_964568275.1 uncultured Myxococcales bacterium | reverse complement strand
CAGGTTGGTGAAGCCGATGTGGCCGAAGGCGCGGGGCGCGCCCGGACCGAACAGGCTGGCCCACTCGTGCCCGAGCATGAAGCCCATGCCGTAGCCGAGCGGCAGCCACATCGTGAAGTCGAAGTTGAAGTGCGACTGCTCGCCGATCGCCCGCCGCACCGTCGGCCGCTCGAAGACGCGGACGCCGTCGAGTTGTCCGCCGCCCAGCAGGAGCTGGAAGAAGCGCGAGGCCTCGTTCGCGGTGCAGTGGATGTTGCCCGAGGGGACGACGGCGGTGAGGAACCGCGGGTCGTTCGACAGCTTGACGGTCTCCTCGAGGCTCGCGCCGAGGGCGCGGCGGAGCAGCCAGGAGACGGGGAACACGGGGCGCAGGCCGGTGCAGACGTTCTTGGCGGTGCGGGGGAAGTCGGCGGGCGAGACGCCGAAGCCGAGGTTGCGGAACCCGAGCGGCCGCAGCACCTCGCGCTCGAGGAACGCCTTGACCTCGACGCCGGTGACGCGGCGGATCAGCTCGGCCAGGATGTAGCCGCCGGTCAGGGCGTGGTAGGCCATCCGGCGGCCGGGGGGGGTGAGCGGTTTGGCGTCGCAGAGCAGCCGGAGGATCCGGTCGGGGTCGGCCAGGATGTCGAGGTCCAGCTCGACGTCGGGGAGCACCGGGATCCCGGCGGTGTGCGTCAGCACGTGCCGGATCGTGATCCAGTGCTTGCCGTGCCGGCCGAACTCCGGGATGTAGTCGACCACCGCGTCGTCGACGCGCAGCAGGTTCCGTTCGCTGCACAGGTGGATCAGCATCGACGTGATCGACTTCGAGGCCGACATCAGGCTGTACAGCGTGTCGGGGGCGGCCACGAGCTTCGGCGCGTCGGCGTCGAGGTCCGGCTCGTTGCCGACGAGGTGGCCGATCGTGCGGTCGAGCACCACCTTGCCGCGGCGGCGCAGGCACAGCGCGAGCGACGGCTGGAGGCCGGTGCGGTAGAAGCGGACCACCGCGTTCCAGATCGCGTCGACGTCGGCCCGCGTCAGGCCCGCCTCCGCCGGGTCGCACTCCGCCTCGTTGCGCCGGGTGACTTCCTCCGGCCGGTAGACGCGCACGTGGTTGAACGGGTTGCCGGGGAGCGGCTCGGAATACCTCATCCCGGCGATGGTGCCGCATCGCGGGCGTGCGGTGCAACGGTCCTCGAGGTGCGCTAGGCTCGCTCCGGCGCCCACCGGGACCGACCCCGGGCGCGACGGGAGGCGGAACGATGGGACGGAAGCTGTGGTGGCTGTTGGCGGCGGGACTGTTCGGAACGACGGGCCTCGCCTGCGGGGACGACGACCATCCGGTCGACGACGGCGGAGCGGACCTCGACGGCGCGGATGCGGATGCGGACGCGGACGCGGACGCGGATGCGGATGCCGACGCGGATGCGGACGCCGATGCGGACGCCGATGCGGACGCCGACGAGGGCGCGGACGCGGATGCGGACGCGGATGCGGATGCGGACGCGGATGCGGACGGCGGGCACCTCTGCCCGCGCGAGCCGGCGGCGGCGGACCGGGTGCGGCGGGTGGTGGTCTCGCGGCCGTACGACGCGGACGGGGTCGGGGCGTCGACCTACGAGGTGCTGACGTTGGGGACGGACGGGACGCTGGCGCGCGACGGGGCGACGTTCGAGCTGGGGCGCAGCTTGACGGGGGAGATCGCCTTCACGCCGGACGGCGAGCTGGGGTTCGTGGCGCAGGAGGACGGGACGGTCGGCGTGTTCCGGCTCGACGGGGCGGGGGTGCCGGAGGTGTTGGAAGCCGGGCTGGCGGGGGCGTTCTACGCCTCGGCGGTGACGATCGACCCGCTGGGCGACGTGGCGTACGTGCTGGACAGCGAGTGGCGGCGAGCCGACGGCGGCGGCGGGATCTACGCGCTGCGGATCGGTTGCGACGACTCGCTGGTCGACTCCGGGATGGTGGCGCCGGCGAAGCTGCCGTACACGATGGACTTCGTGCCGGGGACGACGGACCGGGTGGTGGTGGCGGCGGCGGATCTCCTCGAGGTGACGACCGGGCCGGACGTGCACCTGCTCGACTGGGGGACGCCGCCGGCGGTGCTGGCGCGGGCCGACGCGTTCGCCGACGACGAGCAGATCGTCTCGGCGGCGGCGGTGACCTTCGACGGGCGCTACGTGCTGGTGGCGGACAACGCGGCCTTCTCGGGACGTCCCAACCGGGTGGCGGTGGTGGCGCGGGAGGGGGACGCGCTGCGGAGCGTGGGGACGCTCTCGCCGTTCGACGACCCGGTGGCGCTGGTCGCCTCGCCGTTCGACGACGCGGTGCTGGTGGCGCTGGGGTTCGGCGACGCGCTGGAGTGGCTGGGCTACGACCCGGCGGACGCGGTGGAGCCGTTCGTCGCGATGGGGCCGCTGAGCTACGTCGGCGGCGGGCCGCAGCTGCCGTCGGCGGCGGTGCAGGTGGAGCGCGGTGCGCTGGCGGGGCTGGTGCTGGTGGCGGAGGTGTCGGGGATCCGGCGCGTGCGCTTCGACGGCAGCGGCGGGGTGACGGACCTGGGGCGGTTCGAGTTCGGCTCGGGGTTGCAGAACATCGTGGGGACGCTCGGGGTGCAGCCCTGAGCCGCGCGGCGCGACGGGCGGCGCGACGGGTAGGTGGCGCGGGTTGCCGCCGTGCCCGGAAAACGCTAAGGTCGCGGCCGTCCGTTCGGACGGGGTCCGGGTCCCGGCGTGGACGTTCCGGGAGCGCGCCGTGCGGCGCGTCGTGGGCCCCCGGGAGGGTGCGATGACGAAGCGGATGCTGGTGCTGGGCCTGGTGGCGGCGACCTTCGCGGCGGCGACCTGCAAGAAGGACGAGGGCAAGCAGGCGGTGCAGAAGTTCCACGTCGACTTCTACTCGCTGCACGAGGACGGGGTGAAGGAGGGCTTCTTCCAGTGCCTGTACGGCGAGCCCAACCTGCCGCCGGAGTCGGGGAAGTTCATCGAGCAGATCAAGCGGCGCTTCGACTCCGACCCGGCCGGCTTCATCGAGGAGAAGTCGGAAGGGTGTCGCGCGGCGCTCGAGGCGGCGACGGACAAGGTGCGGATGCTGACGGCGCCGACGGCCGAGTTGGGGACGGCGCGCGACGCCTACACCGACGCGGCGACGGCGATGGCCGACGCGTGGGTCAAGGTCCACCAGGCGTTTGTCGACTACCAGACGGTCGACGACGCGCGGATCCTGTTCAACGGCACCTACGCGCCGCTGCTGGAGAAGGCGGGCAACCGCGGCTGGGCGGTGATCCAGAAGTTCGAGAAGCCCGAGGAGCTCGAGGCGTTCCTGGCGCTCGACCCCGGCAACCGGGAGGCGCTGCAGGGCGCCCACCGCTACCTCAACTTCATCCTGTGCATCCTCAAGGCCTACGACGTCGACCCCAACTCGTTGTTGATCGAGGACACGACGGCGGCGGCCGAGGGGCGGTCGTACCTCAAGGGGGTCAAGGCGCTGCGCGACAAGCTGACCGAGCTGTGCACGGGGGCCTACGGGACGTCGACGAACATCCTCGAGTGGGTGCAGCGGGTGTCGACTCAGTGTTACGCGGCGCTGGAGGCGCCGGAGCCGGCGGCGCCGGAGCTGTTCGCGAAGATCATGCTCTGGTGGTCGAGCGACGGGGCGCGGGACAAGTCGGGCGAGGCCTACTCCTCGTACGCCGCCATCGGCGACACCTGCCTCAAGCAGACCATCGGCCTCGACGAGCCGCTCAAGGAGTTCCTCAAGGTCTACGCCGAATTCCAGAAGGCCGCGGTCGCGATGAGCCAGGCGCTCAGCGCCGCCCAGTAGCTTCCGAACGGAGTCGTTCGCCGGGTTCGGCGGGCGGGCGGCGCGCCGTCGCGCGGTCCGGCGCGGGCGTCGGACCGGTGTGTCGCGGTGCGAGGCGGCTCAGTTCCCTTCGGTCTTGTCGGGCGGGGTGGTCGTCTGGAGCTGGGTGGCGACGTGGGGTCCGAGCGACTCGCGGAGCAGGTCCTCGACCATCCGGTGGACGGCGAGCCGCGACTCGTCGTTCTCGTAGACGAACTCGATGCCCATCCCCGGCTCCTCGCCGGCCTTCTCCTCGCCGTCCTGGATCAGCCACTTCACGCGGCCGGACAGCTCGATCGGCTGTTCGAGGGTCGGGACGTGGAGGTGGAAGACGAAGGCGGTGCCGATGCCGAGGGGGTTGCGGGTCTTGATGAACGTGCCGCCCTTGGAGATGTTGCGGGTGAAGTCGGCGAAGAAGGTGTTCAGCCGCTTGTACTCGACCTTCAGCTCGATCGGCTTGCGAGCGTGGGAACGCCGGTTCTGCGGCTCGGTCATCGTCTCGCCTCCGTTCCGGGCTCCGCGGGGCGTCCGCCGTCCCGCGCGCCTCGTCCCCCGCGCTGCTCGGTCCCGGCGCGGCGTCGCTCGTCGAACGCCCGGACTGTACACGGGTGGGGAAGCGAGTCAAGCGCGGCGGTTCGTCCCGCATCCCGGTGCTCGTGGCAAAGGACCGGGTCACCGGGCACAACCCCGTGGCTGGGCCGTACACCGGTCACTCGTACTGCCGTCGGCTGAGGGCGCCGCGCGCCACCTGAACAGGCGGCTGAACGCGGCGTCGGGGCGTCTCGGTCCGTCCGCGAGCAACAGGTTGAGTTTGTTGCGTGGACGGGCTAGACTGCCTTCGACTGGGTCGCTTGCAGATGAGCGAAAAGACCCCGCCCCCGATCGTCCCTGGTTTCCGTCTGATCCGCCCGATCGGCGCGGGAGGCATGGGTTCGGTCTACGAGGCGGAGAAGCTGTCGACCCACGAGACGTTCGCGGTCAAGCTGATCCGGGAGCACCTGACGGCGGAGCAGTCGTACCTGACGCGTTTCGAGCGGGAGATCCAGGTGCTGCGGGCGATTCGCCACCCGAATGTGGTGGACGTCTACGAGTGGTCCTTCGGCGACCCGACGCAGGGCGTCCGGCCGTACGTCGTGATGAAGCTGCTGGAGGGCGAGTCGGTCGAGCAGATGTTGCGGCGCGAGAAGATCGTGCCGCCGGCGACCGCGGTGGGGATCCTGTTGCAGGCCCTGGAGGGGCTGGCGGCGGCGCACGGCCAGGGGGTCCTGCATCGCGATCTCGGGCCGTCGAACATCTTCCTCGAGCAGACCCCGAGCGGCAAGTTGAGCGTCAAGCTGCTGGATTTCGGGCTGGCGCGCGCGATGTTCGGCGAGGAGGCGGGCCGGGCGGTGACCCAGGAGGGCACGCTGATGGGCAAGCCGGCCTACGTCGCCCCCGAGCACTTCCTCTCGCAGCCGCTGGACGAGCGGGCCGATCTGTACGCCTGCGGCATCGTGCTGTTCCGGCTGCTCGCCGGCCGGCTGCCCTACAAGTCGGTCAACGCCCAGATGTTGTGGGTCGAGCGCTGGGCGGAGCGCGACACGCCGAACGAGCTGCCGTCGGTGCGGGCTTTCGTGCCGGACGTGCCGGAGGCGGTGGCCCAGGTGGCGGCGCGCGCGCTGCGCAAGAACCCGGACCTGCGCTACCGCACGGCGCGGGAGATGCAGGGCGACCTGTTGCAGGCCGAACGGGCGTTGGGGACGTCGGCGCTCGGGTTGCGGGCGCCCGGCGTGTCGCCCGGAGGAGCACCGGTCCTCGCCCGACCGTCCGCGGCGGCGGCGGCGCTGCCGGCGCTCGTGCCGGCGCCCGCGCCGGTCGAGGCGCACTCGTCGACCGTCGTGGGG
>CAZMRP010000373.1:0-5709 GCA_964568275.1 uncultured Myxococcales bacterium | reverse complement strand
GCTTCCTCGTGCCGTCGAAGCACCCGGGGTTCACGGCGACGGCGATGCATGGCAAGCTGATGTGGCGGTCGTCGGACACGGCGGAGTTGGCGTTCGAGGAGTGCAAGGTGTCCGGCAAGAACCTCCTCGGGCGGCGCGGCGAGGGGTTCAAGCAGATGATGCAGGTGCTCGACGGCGGGCGGCTGTCGATCGGCGCGATGGGGCTCGGCGGGGCGCAGGGGGCCTACGAGCTGGCGCTGGAGTACGCGCAGCAGCGCAAGCAGTTCGGGCAGCTGATCGGGAAGTTCCAGGCCACGCAGTTCAAGCTGGCGAGCATGGCGATGGAGATCGAGGCGGCGCGCAACCTGCTGTACAAGGCGTGCTGGCTCAAGGAGCAGCACCGGCCGTTCGGGCAGGTCGCGGCGATGGCCAAGCTGTACTGCTCGGAGGTGATGAAGCGGGTGGTCACCGAGGCGGTGCAGATCCACGGCGGGTACGGGTTGATGAAGGAGTACCACGTGGAGCGTTTCTTCCGGGACCAGAAGCTGCTGGAGATCGGGGAGGGGACGAGCGAGGTCCAGCGGATCGTGATCGCCCGCGGGCTGGGGCTCTGACGGGGGCCGGGAGCGGCGGGGGTCTCGGCCCTTGACACCCCGCCGGGGGGTCCGCTAACGTGCGACCCTACCGACGGGAGCGGACGGGGGCGATCCGCTGGCGAGGTGGACGATGGAGTTCACGTTCTGGGAAAACAAGTCGATCCAGTTGCCGCGGGGACCGCTGTGGGGAAGCCTCGCTTTCCTGGGCGGACTCGCCCTGTTGAGCGTGCTCGGCACGATCGCCAGCGGGATGGTCGACAAGAAGGTCATCAAGTCCAACGCGCCGACCCTGGCGGAGCTCGAGACGTGGGAGAAGACGGTCGGCAGCAAGGACGTGGCGAAGATCGGCGAGCTGTTGACGAAGGAAGGCAACCGGATCGGCGCCGACATGTCGAAGTGGGCGCTGGTTTCCAAGTGGCAGAACGACGTGCTGATGGACCTGTACCAGAGCGACCTGCTGATCAACCTCAAGGGGCAGCTCGACGCTCTGAAGAAGCAGCTCGAGGCCGAGAAGGCCAAGGCGGCGGGTGCGGCCGGGGGCGGGGGCGAAAGCAAGGCCCCGGCGCCGGCGCCGGCCCCGGCGCCCTCCAAGTCGTAGGGTCGGTCCGTCTCGCCGCTTCGCCGAACGAACCCGCTTGAAGATCGAAGGCAAGACCACCGGGCTCAAGCCCAGCCAGCTGCGGCGGCTCGAGCGGCTGTACCGGCGTCGGGTGTCGCCGGCGGAGGTGGTGAGCCTCGAGCTGGCGGGGGAGTTGCTGGACGTCTCGGAGGAGCTGGGGCGACGGGTCGGCCTGCTGCTCTACCGGTCGGGGACGGTGCAGCTGGTCGTCGTCGGAGACGCGACGCAGCTCCGGCTGCCCGACCTGGGTCGGGAGCGGACGGGGCCGGTGCGGTTCCGCGGGGTGCGGCTGGTGCACACGCACCTGCGGCCGGAGCCGCTGACGCAGGACGACCTGGTGCAGCTGACGCAGCACCGGCTGGACCTGACGGCGGCCTTGTGGCGGACGCCGCACGGCGCCGTGCGGACGATCGAGCTCGCGCACCTGGTGCCGCCGGGGCCGCGTGGGCAGGAGCCGTTCGCGCGGCTCGGGCCGCTGCCGCTGGACCGGCTGGAGCTGGATCTGGGGCGGCACCTGCGGGAGCTGGAGGCCGAGTTCGCGCGCACGGTGCGTTCGCGCGCGGTGGGGAGCGGGCGGGATCGGGCGATCCTGGTGCACGTGGCGCGGCGCTCGGACTGGAACCAGGGGGAGGGGGAGATCTCGGTGGCCGAGTTGCGGGAGCTGGCGCGCACGGCCGGGGTCGAGGTGGTGGACGTGCTGGTCCAGCTGCGGGAGAAGCCCGACCCGCGGACGATCCTGGGCGAGGGGCGGTTGCAGGAGCTGAACCTGCGGGCGATGCAGCTCGACGTCGACCTGATCATCTTCGACCACGACATCACGCCGTCGCAGTCGCGGGCCATCGGCGACATCACCGACCGTCGGGTGCTCGACCGCACGCAGCTGATCCTGGACATCTTCGCGCAGCACGCCGAGACCAACGACGGCAAGCTGCAGGTGGAGCTGGCGCAGCTCAAGTACATGCTGCCGTACCTGGCGAAGAAGGACGACGCGCTGTCGCGGCTCACCGGCGGGATCGGCGCGCGCGGGCCGGGCGAGACGAAGCTCGAGGAGAGCCGTCGGCGGGTGCGCGAGAAGGTCACGCGGCTGGAGAAGCAGGTGCGCGAGCTGGCGCAGCGCCGGCGCCAACGCCGGTCGCTCCGGTCGCGCGACGGGGTGCCGGTCGTCGCCGTGGTGGGCTACACCAACGTCGGCAAGTCGACGCTGCTCAACACGCTCACGCGCTCCGACGTGCTGGCCGAGAACAAGCTGTTCGCGACGCTCGATCCGCGGTCGCGCCGCCTGCGGCTGCCCGACGGGCGCGACGTGGTGTTGACCGACACGGTGGGGTTCATCCGGCGGCTGCCGGCCACGCTGCGCGAGGCGTTCCGCGCGACGCTCGAGGAGCTGCGCGACGCAGCGCTGCTGGTGCACCTGTGCGACGCCTCGGACCCGGCCGTGGAGCGGCAGGTCCGCACCGTGGACGAGCTGCTCGGGGAGATGGGGCTGGAAGCGGTGCCCCGGATCCTGGTGCTGAACAAGGTCGACCGGGTGTCCGGGGAGGAGGCCGAGCGGCTGGCGGAGCTGCTCGGGGCGACTCCGTGCAGCGCGCGCGATCCGGCCTCGGCGGCGGTCATCGCCCGGGAAATCGCGCGTCGGCTGCCGGCGCGCGTCGCTCCCGTCGCCGGCGGCGACGAGGAGTTGTCGCGGTGGATCCGCGGCGGCGGGGGGGGAGCGTCCCGGGCTCCTGGGACGGGGGGGCGGGGTTAGGAGCCCGGGACGCTCCGGGGACCGGGTCAGCTTTCGGACGGCAGGACGGAGACGGAGATCGAGGTCTCGATCGTGGGGTCGGCCTGCAGGCGCGCGAGGATCCGGGCGGTGCCGGGGGCGACGAAGGAAACGACGCTGACGTCCGGGTCGGCCGCCGAGGCGACGGTGGCCACCGACTCGTCGTCCGTGGAGAACTCGATCGGGTAGCCGTAGGCCGGTGCACCGTCGGCATCGCGGCCGACGGCGACGAGCAGCGCGGCCTCGCCGGACTGGACCGCGGACAGGTCGTCGGGCCAGAACACGAGGTGCAGGGAGGCGAGGGCCGTGGCGTCGGGGACCGTGACGGCGAGCTCGCGGGCCAGGCCGTTGGGGCCCGCGACGTGCAGGACCGCCTCCCCGGCGGCGGTGGGGGCGGTGACGCGAGCCAGCGCGTAGGAGCCGTCGCCGAACAGCTCCAGGCTGCCCATCCCCTCGGGGACGACGGTCAGTCCGAGGCCGGCGGGTCGGAGCGTCGGCGAGAACGAGCCGAACAGGGTGCGGCCGGCGGCGTCGGTGGCGCGCACGAACAGGCGGCACGACGCGCCGCGGGCGAGCACGACGCGGGACGGCTCGCGGCTGACGCCGCCGCCGTCGAGCTGCGGGGAGAGCGACGGCCCGACGGTCAGCTCGAGGGCGGCGGGTTCGACGACGCGCAGGTCGAGCGAATCGAGCACCGTTCCGTCGCGGGTGCTGCGCAGCTCGAGGGCGGCGGTGCCGGCGCCGTTGAACTTGACGCGCAGCGGCCAGTCCGGGTTGGTGTCGGCCTGGACGGTCAGGACGGCCGGGTCGCTGCTGTCGACGGTGTACGGCGCGAGCGCCCCGCCGGTGAGGTCGTCGATGCGGAAGCGGGAGTAGGTGTCGGCGGCGAAGGCGCGACCCGCGGCGGCGGAGAGGTCCTGCAGCGGGGCCTGCTCGAAGGAGAACGCGGCGTGGCCCTGGGTGCCGACGGCGCCGGAGCAGCCGCCGCCGCCGCTGGAGAAGCTGCCCTCGAAGGAGCAGGCGCCGGCCAGGGCGACGGCGCAGAGGGCGCCGGCGGCGCGCAGCAGCCGGGGGGTGCGGGGCGCGGGGTGGGGGAAGCGAGTCGAGCGGGCGGGTTGGGGAATCATCGTCTCGGTCCTCCCGTGCGGGCCGTCCGTGCGGCCCGGAGGGGGGAGTTGCGGCGAGCGTGCCAGTTCTCGAAAGGGCGTTGTTTCGGGCGATTGGCGTCCGGCGGGCCCGGCCGGGGGTCGTCCGGGTGCGGCATCCGTGTCGTGCCGTGCACGCGACCCGGACGAGTGGATCAGGGGGGCCGCCCCTTGACGGCCCGCGTCCGATTCCCGATAGTGGCGGGCGCGACGGGGAGGCACGAACGATGGGCGACATGGGGCAGTTGATTCCGCCCAAGCTGGAGAGCAGCTTCCACGACTACGATCGGCAGCTGCGGCTCAACCTCGCGCTGCGACGGGCGCACGGCCCGCTGCCGGGCGACGAGGGGCGGGCGCCGACGGGGGTGCCGCAGGCGCAGCTGGCGGAGGAGAACCAGAAGTTGCGCGCGTCGCTCCAGCGGCGGGGGCTCGAGGTGCCGAAGGTGTCGGAGGGGGCCGTGCAGCCGACGACGCTGCTGGCCGAGCCGCGGCGGCACGTTCCGGTGTTCGACCCGAAGGTCTGCCCGCTGTGCGGGGCATTGCGCAAGGGACAGGTCTGTCGCTGCGGCCACACTTGGATGCGCGGGCTGCGCCGCGGCGGCGCGCGCCGCCGGCTGCCGGACGGCGGTCCGCGCTGGGACTACTGGTTGGCCTGGGGTTTCGGCAGCGTTGCGGCGTTGGCCGGCCTGTTCTGGCTGTTGCAGCCGTTCTTCCGTTGAGCACGGGACCGGGCCGGTCGTCCGACGGGCTCCGCGTCTGGCGGATTGCCGAGCTGCTGCGTGCGGTGCGCCGACGGCTGGAGGGGGACTACCGCGGGGTCTGGGTCGAGGGAGAGGTCGTGGGGTTGAAGCTCCACCCGACCTCGGGACACCGCTACTTCGAGCTGCAGGACCCGGGCGCGAAGCTGCCGTGCGTGATGTGGCGCTCGGCGGCCGGATCGCCGGCGGCGGTCGCGCCCCTGGCGGAGGGGAAGCGCGTGCGGTGTCGCGGGCAGCTGACGTTGTGGGAGGGCGGCGGCCGCTTCCAGATGATCGTGGACCGCGTGCAGCCGGCGGGGGCGGGGGACCAGGCGGCGCGGATCGAGGAGCTGAAGCGCAAGCTGCAGGCGGAGGGGCTGACGGCCACGGAGCGCAAGCGGCCGTTGCCGGAGGTGGCGCGCGGGGTGGGGCTGGTGACGTCGCCGGCCGGTGCGGCGCTCCACGACGTGCTCAAGGTGCTGGCGCGGCGGGTGCCGGTGCCGGTGGTGCTGGCGCCCTGCGCGGTGCAGGGGGAGGAGGCCGCGGCCTCGATCGCCGCGGCGCTCGAGCGGCTCGGGCGGCGTCCGGGGCTCGACGTGGTGATTGTGACCCGCGGGGGCGGCAGCGCGCAGGACCTGATGGCGTTCAACACGGAGCTCGTGGCGCGGGCGGTGGCGGCGTGTCCGGTGCCGGTGATCACGGCCGTGGGGCACGAGGTCGACGTGACGGTGGTCGACCTGGTGAGCGACCTGCGGGCGGCGACGCCGTCCGAGGCGGCGGAGCGCGCGGTGCCGACGGTGGCGGCGGTGGCGGAGCGGCTCGAGTGGGCGGCGGGGCGCAGCGTGCGGGCGTTGCGCCAGCGGTTGAC
>CAZMRP010000372.1:0-5717 GCA_964568275.1 uncultured Myxococcales bacterium | reverse complement strand
GGAATGACTGATCGCCATCGCCCGGAACGGGTGATCGCGATGGCCGGAATGGGCAGCAGCATCACATCCAGTGGAACGCGGCTCCATCCCACCGAAGTACGAAGGGGCGGTTCACGCAAAGAGGCTGGTCGGCGGCAGGATCGAACGGTCGATCCGTCGCTTGCGGCTCCATGGCGGCGAAGAAGACCTCGTTCGGCGAGAGGCCTCGAACGCGCAGCAGGAGGACGCCGCCGACGCAAGCGCCGCTCGCGTCCCGTTCGGGCGGCCACGCCCCGAGGACCGACAACCGACCGCCCGACCAGCGCAGAATCGCGTTCCCGGTGTGCAGAAACAGCATTCCGTCCCGACCCCACATGCCATAGATCCAGTCCGGATACGCGCATGGGGATCCGGCCGTCTCGGCGACCTCCCAGGGCACTCCCGTCCAGGTCGCGCCATCCCAATGGAGCAGTTCGCCGGCCCTCCCGGATACCCAGACATCGGTGCCGCTGAAACCGAAGAGCGCGGCGGCGTCGGTCAGCCCTGGCACGGCATGAACCCGCCACGAGGCACCCTCGAGCGACAGGACCGTACCGCGTGTTCCCGCCACCCAGACCTCATTCTCGTCGGCCCACAACTGGGTGACTTCGCGGTAGGGCAGAACGGCCGGCAGCGGCTCCCAGGCGGTGCCCCGCCACCGGACGACCTTGACGTCCGTACCGGGCAGGATGGCGTAGGCCAGGTCCTCGCGGACAAACGTGGGGGAGACGAGCCCCAGCGCGTCGTCCGACCAGGCCCGCGTCGTCCCACCCTCGAGCGAAACGAGCGGAGTACGGGTGAGGCTGATGCCCCAGGCCACGCCCACCAAGGCCGAGCCCAACCGACCGACGAGGGCCGACAGGCACCGCGCGTCCCAGTCGGGCGGCGGCTCGCGGCCGCAACTCGCATCGTACACGCCGCTCCAGCCCTCGCCTTCGTTCAAGTCCAGGCGCGTTCGGGTGCGGTCCCGGGGGTCCATGCCGGAGGTCGTGGCGAATTCCGTCCACGTCCAGAGACTCCACAGGCCGACCTCGTCAACCCAGAGATCGAACTGGGTATCCCCACCCTGGATGCAGTTCGTGACGGCGTCCTCGACGCGCCAGGGATCCGTCGCGTCCCGCCAGCCGACTTCGCCGGCGTCCGGAATCGCGGGCGCCCACGGGGTATCCTCGAGCGCATCGCCCCCAAGCGTGGTGCCCGGATCGCCGCAGCCGAGGATCGTGACGAGCGACAGACAGCCGAGGAACGCCGTAGGCAGCCACCGACGACGGCCCGGCGGGTGTGGCCCGCCAAGCGCCGCCGCCCGGAGGGGCGCGACGTGGCAGTGTCGGTGCATCCCGGATGTCCGCCGAGAATCACCGCCGAACCGCCGGACGACCGGTGAACCGCCAGCGCCTCCGCGGTCGAAGGCCGGCTCACGGACCGGCCGGCAGCGTTTCGCCTCGTCTCGCTGCATACAACTCCACCTCCATGTCGCTGGCCGACTCGCTGAGGATTGCGAACTCGCCCATGTCGCGGGACAGCTCGGTCTCGAGGTACCGGGGAAGGAACCCCTGCTGCTCGCCCGCGGTTTCGAACGTCAACGTGCAACCGCAGAACGTGCCTGCGCAGCGCAGCTGATCGAGTTGGGGACGACCGAGTCCCTCGGCCTGGAGCACCCGCAAGAACTCACGCTCCGCTTGGGGCGCCCATGCCTCGTCGCGCGTTTCCGCGGCAAGGGCCGACGAGAGATGGGCCCTCAACCGGCGCACGTGCTCGACCGCTGCCTCATTCGAGTCCGGAGGGCGGCCGGGGACAGCGCCGTCGTGGAGCGCCGAGATCCGCAGCTCGTGGTCGTCACGGATCTGGGGTCCGGCCTCGACGACGGCGGAGGTATCCGATGGTTGAGGGTGTCCCGTGGTCTCGAATGAGCCGCGGTCGGTTCTCGGGCTCGCTTTGCGTGGGCCCTGCACCTGCGCCGCCCCGGCTCGTCGCACGAGTCGCTCGGCTGTGGGCACTTCGGATCGCAGGGTCGCTGCTCGCCGCGTGCCTGTGGAATCGTCCGATTGCCCTGCGCTGTCCGGCGAGGGTCCGGTGGGACGATGGAATGCGCGATAGCCCAGCACGATTGCAGTGGCCGCGGCCAGAAGAAGGAGGGTCAGCCGCAGGCGGCCTCGCTGTCGCTGGGATGGCAACGGACTAGCAGTTCTCATCGATGCCGTATCCATAGATGTAGACGTTGTGCGTCGAATCCGGGAGGTAGCAGTAGAACCAGTTCACGCCGTACGTGTAGCTCGATGTCGTGCCCGCCGCCGGCTCGAGAAGTTGTCGATTGTAGCCGGGGGGGGTCGTGACGGCGCTCCATTCGTAGCCGCCGCATGACGCCGAACCCGTATATGCGTCGCGTCGACAAAGCCGGCAGCCGACGGACGCACCGGCCTCCGGGTCGTTGGCTACCACGACCCAATGACCACCGGAGTAGGTCGCCCCGCAGTCGGCGACGGCAGGGCACACGACATCGAGAGCACTGGCGCCCTTGTTCTTCACGCGCCCCTCGAGCACGTCGTGATGCAGGTCGTTCGCCCGATCGTCGCTCGCGGGCTGGCAGAGGTTGCCCGGGTAGTTCTTCTTGTCCGACGATGCGTTCGCCGGGACGCTGGTGCCGGCAAGCACGGCAAGGCCGGCGGCCGCCAGGACCAACACGAACAGCCTGCTCTTCTTGATGCTCATCGTCGTGCTCCCTTCACCCCGTCGGGGAAAGCGGCGCGCCTGCCGCGCCGCTGCGCACGTTCCTCGTGCGCGTGAGGACGATGATCGTGGTCGGAGCGGCGACACGGGGGCCATTCTCGAGGACACCGCGTCCGTTTTCGGCGACACGGCGACCGATCCGGGCGACGCCGTGACGGCTGAGGCGGACACGCTGTCTCCCGGAAGGCGACAGCTGTCGGCCGGCGGCAAACGCTGCGACTCGTCGGTCGGACTGGGTGTCCGGTTCGATCGAACGCCGTGCGGACGTCTCGGCAGGTCGGCCAGGATGGAAGCGGGTCCCGTCATCCGGCCTCCTCCGCCACCGGCACCAGCGCCGCTGCCAGTTCCGGCATCAGCGCCGCCACGCGCCGCCAGTCCGGCTCGCCGACGCCCCGGGACGCACGAGGGCCCGCGGACCGCGCCACGCACGCGAGAAGCTCGGTGGCCAGGCACAGGACCGCGCGGGAGGGCCGGGCGCCTCCGAATTGGAGGAGCACCAACTGCTCGAACTCCCGCCGCGCCGTCGCCGTCGTCTGCGCCAGGCACGGCAGGTCGCGCGCCGCCAGCGCGACCCGGGCGAGCGGACCGCGACCGGCGGCGTAGTCGCGCATCGCTCGGGCGAGCTGCTCCAGCCCCGTCGCGCGGTTCTCGACGTCCCGGTCGGGATCGCTGCCGGCGCCCCGCCGCAGCACGTGCCGCACGAAGCCGCAGCAGAAGTCGGTGACGATCGCCGCCAGGAGGCCGGACTTCCCGCCGTAGCGCACGTGCACCGTCTGCCGGCCCACGCCGGCCCGCTCGGCCACCTGGGCCATCGTGGTCTCGTCGTATCCCCGCGACTCGAACAGCATCGCCGCCGCCTCGACGATCGGATCGAGCCCGTCCGCCGGCAGCCCGGGTGCTGCCGGCCGCCTGGCCGGCACACCGCCCGGGGACGACCGCCACCGCTTGCGCTTCGCAGCCCCCATCACGACGTGCCTCCCCTGCTGCGCCCTATCCAGCCTGGGACGAACCCCGGCTGCCACCTGCTGCGAAACGCACGTCTACGAGAGAGAGAGAGAGAGCCTGCTCGGCCTTGCCCGGCGTTCCGGAAACCGCGAGAACCGTCACACGACGGCCCATCGTCCACCCCCGTGCTGTTTGTCCGTTCTCTCCGTCGATGAGTCTGGGACCCTCCGCAGGGGCCGTCAAGCGCAATTCCTCCGACCGGACCCGGAGTCCGGGCCGTGGGGCCTGGGCGGTCTACACCAGCTTGACGTTGAGGAACTTCTGCATCCGACCGGCGAGGAACATGTCGCCCTTGACCTTGAGCTTGCCGGTGACGAAGGCGCGCATGCCGCCCAATCGTCCCTCGACCATGTCGACGAAGGGCCCGGCGGCCATCAGGATCGTGACGTCGGGGGTCGCGTGCCGCCCCTCGCCGACGGTCAGCTCGCCCTCGCGGATCGCCGCGTACCACTGGCCGCCCCCCTCGCCGCTGATGTCGAACTGGTAGACCGCGGTCAGCCCCGCTGCGCCGTCCTTGCGGAACAGCTGCGGCATCCGCTCGAAGGTCTCCCGAACCGTCGCCATGGTCGCCTCCTCGGCCCCATCCCTCGTGGAAGGAACCACGAAAGGGGACGGCCGGGCAAGGGGCGACGGCGCGGCGGGGTCTGCCCGCCGTGGGAGGGAACGAGCGTGCATCGCGAATGCCGCGGCGACGACCGGGTCCAGCTCGGGCGTGGACTACGCCGAGTCCTCGTCGAGCGACTCGGCGGCCAGTGCCCGGGCGGCATCGCGGGCCCAGGCTCGGGCGGTCGCGAGGTCCCGCGGATCGTGGAGTCGCGGTGCGCCGGCGTTCGCGGCGGCCAGCAACGCGGTCTGCAGGCCGTGGCGCAGCCCCGCCACGCCGAACTTCCGCTCGGCATCGGCCACGGCGAGCTGCAGCCCGGGGACGCCCCGGCCCTCCGTCAACTTCCAGAGCTCGACGAGGTCCTTTCCCTCGCGACGGTCGAGCAACGCCACGATCTTGTTCGCCGCGATGTCCGCCGGGTCGTCGAGGTGCAGGCCCTCGACCGTCACGTCGCGGACTCCGACGGCCGGGAACGGGTAGCGGACGAACTCGAGCCGGATCAGCTCGTCCGCGAGGCGCACTTGGAGGCCGTGGCGGTCGTACCGCCGTTCCAGCCCCTCCACCGTGGCGCCCGGGAGCGAGCGCAACAGGGCGAGGATCTCGGGGAGCGGGACCTCACCGTCGGTGAACAGGTCGAGGTTGTCGGGGCGACGGTGGTGGAAGCGGAAGCCGGCCAGGTTGCCGCCGCCGGTGAGGTAGAACGTGTCGCGCAGGGGCGAACAGGCGAGCGCCAGGAGCAGCCGTCGTTGGCCGGCGCTCAGGTCAGCTTCGTCAACTCGTCAGGCCATCGATGCGCTCGCGCCACAGACGCTCGTACAGTTCAATCAGCTCGCGGACCTCCGGCGGCAGGCGCAGCGCGTCCCGGCGGGCGTGCAGGGCCCCGGCAGAGGCACGGTCCCGACCGTGGCGCGGGAAGAAGTCGGCGACGCGCTGCGGCCGCCACAACTCGTCGGCCGGCGCTTCGGCGTGGTCCCACACCAGCTCGCGCGGCACCTCGATCATGGGCCAATCGCGGATCGCCCATCCGGTCCCGTCAAGCACGGCTCCCACCGGCACGGCTCCCGCCAGGGCCGCGAACGGACCGCTGCCGTGGCCTCGCGCGAGAGCCCCCCATGCCCGCCGAACACCGAGCAGGGCCGGGTTCGGTCGGCGCCCGGCGGCGCAGGGGTCGGCAGAGCGCGGTGACATGCAGACTGCGATGCGGGGGGAACGAGGGCGGGGCGTGGCCTGGGACTAGAAGTCCATGCCGCCGCCGTGGGCGTGGCCGTGGCCGCCGCCGGCGGGCTTCTCTTCCTTCGGCTTGTCGGTCACCACCGCCTCGGTGGTGATCATCAGGCCGGCGACGGAGGCGGCGTTCTGGAGC
>CAZMRP010000371.1:0-5720 GCA_964568275.1 uncultured Myxococcales bacterium | reverse complement strand
CGCGCCGCCGCCACAGACCCGTCCGGGTCCAGGTTCGACCACGGCGTCTCCAAACACCGCGGCGGCGTCCCGTCCCGACCCCGCGTGCACCGCCGGAACGCAAACGGCACCCGCAGCTGCCACGCGAAGTACGCCCGCAGGAAGTACGGCAGGTCCGCACAGTCCGGCACCAGCCGCAACGTCTCGTCCTCCCCCAGCCCCAGGTGGTCGTGGAGCAGGTTGCGCGTCGGGTCCCCGAGCAGCGACTGCAGGTCCGGCCAGGTCGCTTCCTCCCCCACCGGCTCCCGGAACAACTGCTCCACGAACGCCGCGTACAACGCCTCCGTGTCCCGCTCCCACCTCACCGGCGAACGCCACGGCGGCTCCTCCGCCCCGCGCCGCGAAACCCGCGGCGCGTGCCGCGACACCCGGAACGTCTCGCACGTCTCCACCCGCGTCCCGTCCCCGAACACCGCCATCCACTCGCCCGGCGCCGGATCGTCCAGCTCCACCCACCAGGCCCACGGCGGTCCCCCCAACCGGTGCGCCGTCGGCGCGTAACGCGTCCCGTCCGGACCGATCAACACCAGCTCCACCGGCTCCACCGGCCGCACGCTCGTCACCATCACCCGCAGCGGATGCCCCGCGTGCGGCACCCGCGGCGAACGGAACACCGCCACGTCCAGCGTGTCGTCGCACTCCCCCGCCTCCGGCGCCTCCACCGGCGCCGCCGCCCGCGGCTCCGCCAACCCCTCGAACACTCCGTCCGGCGCCGCGCCGATTACCGCAATCCGCGTCAGCCGCTCCAGGAACGAACCCCGCGACGTCTCGCGCCCCAGCTCCAACGTGCTCACGTCCACCCGGTCGACCCGACGCAACGTCTCCCGCGGCAAACCGTCCGGCCCCACACCCCCGCACGGCGCCACGAACTCGCTGAACTCGTGGATCGCCATCGGCACCCCGTCCGGCGTCGTGCCGAGATACAACATCACGTGCCCCGGGAACTGCAGCAGCACGATCCCTCGGCGCGACGCCTCCTCCAACAGCCGCAGCCGCGTCCCCGCGTCCTCGACCCCCTCCACGTCGATCGAGAACGTCCCCGCCCGCGCCTGGTGCCCCGAATGACGCGGCAACACCAGCTCGAACGAGGCGAACACCTCCTGCACGAAACCCGAACAGTCGAGCCCACCCCCGCGCCCACCCCAGCCGTACGGCTCGTCGAGCCGCGCGAAGGCCTCCTCCAGCACCGCCCGGCGCGTCAACGGCCGCCGCAACGACTCCACCGTCGCCCCCTCCACCCGGCCCACGTGGACCCCCGCGCGGTCCGCGAACAACACGCCCCCCTCCACCCCGGGCGCCGGCGCCAACACCACCAGCGCCGGCACCTCGAACGTCGCCCCGTCGTCCGCCACCAGCTTCGCCCCCGCCGCCACCCGCACCCGCGGCGCCCCCACCACCGCCTCGCGCCACCCCGCCGGCACCGGCGGCGAAAGCGCCGCCCCACGCGGCAGCCAGCCCAGGACCGTGCCCGTCCGCACCAGCCACAACTCCGCGTCCCAGTCCGCCAATACCTGCACCGCCTCCTGCGGACGCACCCCGCTGCACACGTTCCGGTCGAACGCCGCGTCCGGCGGCACCGTGTAGAAGCCCGCCGTCGTCGGACCGCACCGCACCTCCAACGGCTCGAGCGCCACGCGCCACTCCAGCCGCAACTCCGGCGGCCGGTCGCGAGACGCGAACGCCGCCATCGCCCGCTCGTCGAACCGCCGCCCCGACAGGTCCACGTGCTCGCCCGATGCCAGCGCCTCGCGCAACGACGCCAGACGACCGTTCGTCTCCGCCCGCACCGCCGCCCGGTCGACCGGCGCCAGCAGGTCCCCGCGACCCAACACCCGGCCGTCCACCGGAAACTGCAGCGCGCGGTCGTGGTCCGCCAACCGCTCCGCCGACAACAACACCTCGTCCGGGTCCGCCCACGCCCGCGTCCGCTCGATCCACCACGCCGCCGTCCGCTGCTCGGGAACTACCCCGGGCAGCGGCGCCGGCGCCGGCTCCGTCTCCGGACACACCGCCGACACCACCACCCCGTCGCTCGACACCTCCTCCACCGCCGACCCGTCGACCTGCACCCCGCTCGCGTCCGCCCCGTCCCGCGGCGTCGTCCCGGAAGGGGCCGACCTCCGACAGCCCGCAAGCCCCAGCACGACTAGGACGACGACCACCACCCGCATCGCCCGCATCATAGGCGAGGCCCGCCCACGGGGCGAACTCCCCACGCGACCGCACCGCACCCGGGACCTCGCGCCGAAACCCACCCCGGCATAGAATGCCCGCCCGTGAGACCCCGCCTCCCGTGGCTCGTCGCCGCCGCCCTCGTCGCCGCCACCCTCGCCTGCCGCCGACCCGCCGACCCGACTCCCTCCGCTCCGCTCCGGCCGCCCGCCGTCGAAACCCGGATCGACCTGCTCCAGCGCCTCGCCACCGCCCAACACACCGCCGGCCAACACCCCCCGCGCCGCGGCTTCGCCGCCCTCCAGGACGACATCCGCGAAGCCCTCGTCGTCCATCCGCCGACCACCGTGCGCTTCCACGACGTCCCGCTCCACCCCGACGCCACCCTCCACTTCGCCTTCGGCGCCGAACGACCGCTCGGGAAACCCGCCGCACCCGTCACCTTCGTCGTGCGCGTCGTCGACGCCGCCGGCAAGACCCAAGAGCCGTTCCGCCGGTCGCTCGCGCCGGAACACCTCGCTCCCGGCCCCTGGGTCGATGCCGAACTGCCGCTCGCCGTCGCAGGAGCCGCCACCACCCGCGTCTCCCTCGAGCTCGAAGTCACCGGCGGCGACCCCGCCGTCCGCGCCGCCTGGGCCTGGCCCGAACTCGTCTCCGCCGGCACCCCGGGCACCAGGGACCGCACCCGCGTCACCGCCGACGAACGACAGCGCGACCTGCTCGCCGAACTCGAGTCCGCCCAGTCGCTGCCGGGCCCTCACGGCCCCGTGCGTCGCCTCGAGCCGGGACCCGACGCCAACCCGCTGCTGCCCGCCGCCGCCCTGGTGCCCCCAGGCTCCTCCGCGCGCTAGAAACTGCGCCTGCTCCCGGGACACCGCCTGCTGCTCCGCTACCACGTCGGCCGACCGCTCGACTCGCAGCCGGTCGCCGGCTCCGTCGGCTTCACCCTGCGCGCCCGTACCGCCGCCGCCCCCGCCGCCCCGGGACCGTGGTCCACCCTCGCCGAACGCTCGATCGACCTGGCCACCCTGCAACCCGGACCCGGCGGGCTGCACACCCTGCGGGAGACCCTCGAACTCGAACCCCACGACGGCGCAGAACGCTCCGTGGAACTCGAACTCGCCGGCACCGGCGCGCTGCCCCCGCCCTCCGTCCGCGCCGCCCTCGGCGCCTTGATCCTGCTGCGCCGCGTCGATGTCCCCCGCGCGCGACACGACCGGCCGGGCCGCAACGTCGTCGTCCTGCTCGTCGATACCCTGCGCGCCAGGTCGCTCGGCGCCTACGGCGAGCCGAGACCCACCTCGCCCGAACTCGACGCCCGCGCCGACCGCGGCGTCGTCTTCGAAGACGCCCGCGCACCCGTGCCCTCCACCGTGCCGTCCACCGGCGCCCTGCTCGCCGGCCGCTACCCCTCCACCGAAGGACCCTACGGCCAGCGCCAACGACTGCCGCCGGAGCGCGTCACCCTCGCCGAGGCCGCCCAACGCGCCGGCTGGACCACCGCCGCCTTCGTCGCCAACGCCCTGCTGTTCGATGGCAGCGGCTTCGAACAGGGCTTCGAGGAGTACCACGACCTCGCCTTCCGCGATGCCGCGTACCTCGGCCGCCGCGTCGCCGAGTGGCTCCACGCCCACCGCGACGAACGCTTCCTCCTCTACGTCCACTACCTCGACCCCCACGCCCCCTACGCCGCCCCGGAACCCTGGTACGGCATGTTCTCCGAACGCTACGACGGACCCGTCGTGCGCAACACCTGGAGCGGCCGACGCCTGCCCTGGGCCCAGGCCGTCCTCGATGCCATGCTCCAGGGCTCACCCGTCGATCTGTTCGCCGAGTTCGGCGAAAACGCCCGCCGCGCCCGCGACCGCGTCGAACTGGGCGCCGCACTCCTCCAACGCCTCGAACAACTCTACGCCGGAGAGGTGCGCTACTGGGACTCCGAACTGCCCCGCGTCCTCGATGCCCTCGCCGCCGCCGGCGCCCGACACGATACCGTCGTCGCCGTCACCGCCGACCACGGCGAAGAGTTCGCCGAGGACCGACACCTCGGACACGGCTTCTCCCTCCACGACTCCGCCGTCCACGTCCCGCTCGTCCTGCTCGGCGCCGTCCCAGGACCGCCGCGCCGCATCTCCACCCCCGTCTCCCTCGTCGATCTCGCACCCCTCCTGCTCGACCTCGCCGGCATCCCCGTGCCCGAGGAGATGCAAGGCCGTACCCTCGCCGAACTCGAATCGACACCGCCGGTCCCCGTCTTCTCCACCACCCTGACCTACGTCCGTTCCGAACCGGACGCCCCAACGGGATACCAGACCGCCGTCCGCATCCGCACCCAGGACCACGACCTGCTGCACCTCGTCCGCGATGACCTGTGGCTCGCCCCAGCCCCCGCCGACCACCCCCACGGCTCGCCCTGGCGACCACGCCCCGCCGCCGACGTGCCGACCGCCCTGCAACAGGCCGTCGCCGCCTTCGAACGCGAGCTGCCCGCGGCCGGGACCGATGCCCGGTCCGCCGGACCCGACGCCGCTCACGCCGCCGGTCGCGGCCTGGACCTCGAATCGACCGGCGGCGGACGCGTACAAGAAGCCCTCCGCGCCCTGGGCTACCTCGACTGACCGACCCCGCCGAACGCCGGCCGCCCCCCGCCGCCCGTCAACCCGACGGAACCACCCCAACCAAGGACGGCACCGTCAACACCACCGTCGCCAGGAACGCCGCGTAGGCCACCAGCGTCGCCTCCACCGCCAGCCGGCGGCTCGGCACGAACCACAGCAGCACGCCCGGCACGCACGCCAGCGCCGCCAGCAGACCCACCTGCCACGTCGGCCGGCCCACGACCCAGTACCACAACGGCGTCACCAGGAACGTCACCACCGTCACACCCACCACGAACCCGTGCGTCGCCGCCAACGAACGGCCGCGGTCGATGCTCCGCGTGTAGAACGTCTCCACCCCCGCCGCCCGGTCCTGCTCCACGTCCTTGTAGTCCTTGAACAACGAACCCGCGAAGAACGCCGAAAACGCCATCAACGTCCAGAACGGCGCCCAGTCCCCCGCCGGACGCGGACCCAAGACGTAGATCCCGATCGCGAAACTCGCCGCTCCCGCAAACCCCTCGATCGCGTAGCTCACCGGGAAGAACCGCTTCAACCGCAGGTCCGGATGGTGGTAACTAGCCCATCCCGCCAGGAACAACACCATCCCACCCACCGCGTTCGGATAGAAGAACAACAACCACCCCAACAAGTACACCTGCAGCAACGTCGCCACGTACATGTCGTCGCGCGTCGCCCCCCGCGCCGCCGCCCCCTCCCCGGCGTCCTGCTCGCGGTCGAAGTAGTCGTTCGCGATCACCACGAACTGGAAGGCAAGGGCGACGCCGATCCCCACCGGCACCACGAACAACCACTCGCCCCCAGCCATCCGAGCCGCAATCGCCGCCGCCAGCCCGAACGGCAACGCGTGGTTGAACCGCAACAGGCTCCGCCACATCGTCCGCGGGTTCA
>CAZMRP010000370.1:0-5740 GCA_964568275.1 uncultured Myxococcales bacterium | reverse complement strand
GCGCGACGCCGGCGCGGACGACGTGGGTCCGAAGGACGGGCCGGAGAGCGGCCGCGGCGGGTCGGAGCCCATCGGCAGCGTCTCGCTCGAGGCCAGCAGGTCGGCCGGCTTCAGCGAAGTGCCGGTGATCGCGGCCAACAGCGCCTGCCGCATCTCGCCGGCGTCACGGTAGCGCCGCTGCCGGTCCTTCTGCGTCGCGTGGAGGATCACCTCCTCGACCGCCGGCGGCGTCTCCGGCCGCGCCGCGCTGGCACTGGGGAAGTCGTCGAGCAGAATCGCCGACAGCAGCTGGTTGTAGCTGTCGCCGTCGAACGGGGGCTTGCCGGTGAGCATCTGGTACAGGATCGTCCCCATCGCGTAGACGTCGACCCGCGCATCGAGGTCCTTCAGCCCGCGCGCCTGCTCGGGGGACATGTAGTACGGCGTGCCGAGAATCGTGCCGGTCTGGGTCAGCGTGGCGTCGGGCCGGGTCTCGTGGAGCATCTTGGAGATGCCGAAGTCGAGGACCTTGACGAAGTCCTCGCGGTCGCCCATCTGCACCAGGAACACGTTGTCCGGCTTGAGGTCGCGGTGGATCACGCCGGCCTCGTGGGCCGCGGCGAGCGCGGCGAGGATCTGGGTCGTGATGTCGAGGCAGCGCTTCAGCGACAGCGGTCCGGCGGCGCGCAGCGCCGTCGACAGCGCCTGGCCGCGCAGCATCGGCATCACGAGGTACGGGATGTTGCCGTCCGCGAACCCGACGTCGATCACCTCGCAGATGTTGTCGTGGCCGATGCGCCCCGCCGCCCGCGCCTCGCGATCGAAGCGCACCAGCGTGTCCGGCTGCTGCGCCGCCTCCGGCGACAGCACCTTGACCGCCACCTTCCGCTCGGTCTGCTCGTGCACCGCCTCGAACACCCGGCCCATCCCGCCGGCGCCGACCTGGCGCACGATGCGGTACTTCCCGCCGAGTGTCATGCCCTCGAGCTTCATCCGCCCCTCAGAACCGCAGCGTGAGCCCGGTCACGCCGAGCGACACGTCGACCGGCAGCGCCGGCGCCGCGTCCGCCGCCCAGCGCTGCTCGAGCTCCGAGGCGGCGGTCGGGGCGGACATCGAGGCCGTGGCCCGCGGCGCGATCAGCCGCTCCGGATGCTCGACCGCGATCTTGTCCACGTCCAGGGCGTCGACGATCACCATCGCGACCGCCCCCAGGGTCAAGGCGCCCCCGAGCAGCCACTGGAAGAAACTGAGCCAGGGCAGATCGTCGCCGTTGGTCTCCCAGTTCTTCTCGTGGACCAGATAGACCAGCGTGCCCGCCGCCAGCCACGCGGCGCCTTGGCTGCCGGCGAGGATGATCCCCAGGTCGAGGTCCGGGTTCTCGCGGTTCCGCTCGAGCAGCCAGTTCGCCAGCGGCTGGTGCCGGCCGGTCGAGTAGACGTACTGCCGGTAGTCCGCGTCGCTGATCCCGTACCACTCCTGCTCCGACACGCCGTCCGGCGGCCCGACCGTCGGCGCCGCCGGAGGCGCGACCTCGGGCGTGGGCGGCGGAGTCGGCTCCGGCCGTCGCTCCAGCGCCAGCGCCACCGTCGCGGTGCCGCCCGCGGTCACGTTGACCCGCTGCGCCGAGCCGTCCCACTGCTCGTGCCGGGCCTCGACGACGTGCCAGCCCGGACCGACGTCGACCGGTGCGTGCAGCGGCGAACGACCCACGACCTCCCCGTCCACCAGCAGGTCCACCCCCTCCACGTTGACCTGCACGTCGATCCGGCCCAACTCGGCCCGGAGCTGCGCCACCAACGCCTCGGCGCGCGACCGAAGGTCCGCCGGCGCGTCGGCGCCGGCCTCCCGCAGGTACTGCTCGAGCGACCGCAGGGCCGGACCGAAGCTGCCCAGGGCGTGCTGGCACAGCCCCAGCGAGTACAGCGTGCGCAGCGACGGGAACAGCCGGTAGCTCTCGTCGAGGGCGACCAGCGCCGCGGCGAAATCCCCCGCCTCGAAGGCCGTCGCCCCGGCGTCGTAGTGCTGTCGCGCCTGCTCGCGCGGCGACGGGACGCCGGCCGTCTCCTGCGCCGCCGCCGGCCACGCCGCCAGCCACAGCACGGCCAGCGTCGACCCCGCCGTCCCCACGGCCCCGCCGACCGGCCGCATCCATCGGGCTTGCACCCGCTCGGTTCGCGAATCGCGCATCGGTGGAATGCTACCCCCGAGCCCCGCACCGGCGCAACCGGACCGCCCGGCCCCGGCGCGCGCCGACTACTCGACCGGGTACCCGGCGGCCTGCCAGGCCTCGATGCCCCCCTCGAGCACCCGCACGAACCGGTAGCCGTGCTCGGCCAGCGTCGCGCAGACCCCGGTGCTGCGCACGCCCCGGCGACAGTAGATCGCCAGGTCGGCGCACAGGTCGTGCCCGAGGTACTCCTCGATCGCCGGCACGTCGGTCCACGGCAGCTGCGCGTCGGTGCCGGCGATCTGCGGGATCACGTCGTCGAACACGTTGAGCAGGACCCGATCCCCGGCCTCCAGCAGGCTGTGGAACTCCGCCGGCGACATCACGAGCGGCGTGTCCCAACCGACGCTCGCCGGATGGCACAGCGCCTCGCCGCCCCCGTCGCCCGGAGCCACGTCGAGCCCCGCCTCCCCGACCTCGTCGACGTCCGCCCGGTCGGGGTCGTCGACGTCCAGCGCGTACTCCGCGCCGGCGTCCTCCTCCGGTTCGGCCACGTCGTCCGCGCGACCGTCGAGGCCGAAGTCCGGCGCCGTCTCGCCGCGGTCGGCCTCGGCCGCGACGTCGGGGCCCGAGTCGCCCGTGGCGTCGTCATCCCCGCACGCAGGCGAGCCCGCGTACACCGACAACAGACACGGCAGGCACCGCACGAACTGGTTCATCGTCCCGACCCTCCCGCCGCGACCCGCCGGGTCACGGCACGCGCACCACCGGCTCGAGCCGCTGGCCGTCGGTCGTCAGGCTCACCGCGGCGGTCGTCGAGCGTTGCGTGGTCCCATCCTCCCGCACCAGCACGAAGGTCAACGCGCGTCCGACGGGCACGTCGCGGAGCTCGAAAGCGCCGGACTCCACCGTCGCCGCCGGCAGGGCGACCCCCGGCCCGTCGGCGGCACCGGCCTGCGGATCGCCGTCCACCGCCAGCACCTCGACCACCTGATCCGCCCCGGCGCCGTCGAGCGTTCCGGCAATCGTCCCCCGGCCCGTCTGGCGCAGCGTCACGGCCAGGTCGGACTCCACGCCGCCCTCGGTCAGGTCGCGCACCAGCGTGCCGTCGTCGGTCCAGGTCCGCAGCTCCCCGGCCCGCCGGTCGTGGACGTAGGCCACGAACGCGAAACGCCGCTGCACCCCCACCGGGACGTCGACGGTGAACTCGACCACCGCGCGCGGCGTGAGCGCACCCCGCTCGGGCCAGCCGGCCACGACCGGCGGGTCGAGGCCGGGACCGCTGACCGCGAGGTGCACGCAGGCCGGCACGGCGTCGAGGTGCAGCAGCCCGTCCGCCTCGCGCGGCCCCCACAACTCCTCCGCCGGAAGCCCGAGCGCGCCGAGGTCGAGGGCCACGCGAACGGAGGCCGTGCCGGAGTCCCCGTCGACGAAACAGCCGGCGACCAGCGTCGCCGACAGGATCACGGACGCGGCGACGGTCGACCGGACGAAACGCCATGCCGACATCAGTAGCCCTCCAGCGTCACCTGGACCTGCACGCGGTGCCGCGAACGATCGATCTCCGTCTCCGGCAGCTCGGTCCCCTCCGGTCCCGAGGCCTCGCTGCCGGTGCCTCCGGAGTCGAGGCACGCGGCCGCGCCGCCCGCCTCGGTCCCCTCCCCGCCGCCGTCGGCGTCGCCCGAGGCCGCGCCCCCCAGCAGCCCCGCGGCTGCCGCCCAGGGATCGTCGGCCGGCGGCGGCGGCGCCACGGACGGCTCCGCCGCCGGCAGCTCCAGCTCGGCCTCGCCCGGCTCCAGCGGCACGAACTCGCCCGAGTCGGTGAACAGCGCACACCGGCCCGCTTCCACCGCACCCAGGGCATCCACCGTCGCGACGCCTTCCTCGACGCACAGGCGCAGCCGGTCGCCCTCCACGGCCAGCCGCACGATCCCGGCCTCGAGCCGCACGGTGCGCGGCCCGGCCCCGAGCGACACCACGCGAATCGCGGCGACCTCGACGAGCCCCGCGGTCACGCGTCCCAGGCGGAACGCCGCCGCAGCGGCATCGCCGGCCGCCGCCGGCTCGAACACCGCCCCGGGCGCCACCCGCACCACCGCCGCCCCGGCGAAGGCCACGTCGTACGACGCCTCGACGCCGCCCGCGAGCGCGGGCGTCAGGCCGAGCCACGGGACCAGGACCGCCAGCCAGCTCCGGTTCATCGGAACACCGCCTTCACCGCCAGACTCGCCAGGTCGCGGGAGTAGTCGAACGCCCCGGTCGTCGAGAAGTGCTCGGTGTGCGACCAGGAAACCTCGACGCCGATGAACTCCCAGACCATGCGCCCGACGGCCACCGTGGAGGTCAGCGCGTCGTCGATCCGGCCGGACCCCCAGCCCGAGTAGTACGTGCTGTCGTAGTGGTCCTGGTGCTCGTAGCGCAACAGCCCGAGGAACTCGAGCTCCCACGGTCCGAGCGCCGAGAGGGCGACGGTGGCGTCGAGTCCCCACAGGTCATAGCCGCGGCCGCGCGCGTCGTCGAAGCGGCCGCCGAACGCCACGAGCAGCTTCAACCGCTGGTCGACGAACGCCATGTTCTGGCCGACGCGGGCCGTGAGCACGTGGGCGTCGCGACGCATGTCGGCGAACGTCGAGTAGCGGTAGACCGTCTCGAGGAAGGTCGACCAGCGGTCGCCCTCGTCGAGCGACCAGCGCAGCGTGCCGCCGTGGGCCTCGCGCCAGGCGTAGAAGCCGGGGTCGTCGGTCAGCGCTCCGCCGTCGAGGAACCCGAGGTCGTAGCGGTAGGCGGCCTGCAGCGCGTGGGTCAGGCCGTCGGCGGCGAAGCGGTAGCGGTAGCCGACGGTGCCGCCGGCGGCGGTGAGGCTGAACTGGTCGGCCGGGTCGGCGAAGTGGAAGGTCCGCGAGGCGGTGAGCGTACCGAACAGCAGATGCGCGGGTGTGGAGATCGGGGCCAGCGTCAACGACCCCCGCAGCAGCAGGCCGCCGGCATCGCTGCCCGGCCGGTGCTCGGCGTCGTCCGGCTCGAGGATCACGTTGCTGTCGTACTGACCGCCGACCGAGACGAAACCCGTGAACAGCGGCAGCAGGTCCCACTCCCGCTGCATCAGCTCCTCCGCGAGCGCGACGGCCGCGGCGGCGTGGGGTGTGCCGGGGGCCCGCTCCGCCGCCTGGGCCAGCTCCACGCGCGCGGCCTCGGTCTCGCCCGACCGGGCCAGTACCAGCCCGAGGTAGTAGCGCGCGCGGGGCGCCAGCTCCGGGTCGGCCGCCGCCTTCACCAGCAGCTCGCGCGCCGCTTCCAGCTCCTCGAGCTGCAGCAGGACCCGGCCGCGCTCGAAGGCCACCCGCAGATCCTCGGGGGCCGCCTGCTCGGCCAGCTCCAGCTCGTCGGCCGCCCAGAACAGCTCGTCCCGCGCGAGATACGCCAGGGCCAGGTCGAGGTGCACGCGAGGCGCCTCCGGGTCCAGCTCCGCGGCGCGCTCCAGCGCCGCGACGGCCTGCTCGCCGCGCCCCAGGGCGGTCAGCGCCAGGCCCCGCCCGTGGTGCGCCTCGGCCAGGCCGTCGTCCGTCGCCAGCACGGCGTCGTAGGCCGCCAGC
>CAZMRP010000369.1:0-5740 GCA_964568275.1 uncultured Myxococcales bacterium | reverse complement strand
AGCACGAACCCCGGCGCCTGCTGCTCCTGCGCCGACGACGGCTGCCAGGCCTGCACGCCGGGCTTCGCCGACTGCCAGGCGGCGTGCGTGGGCGCCGGCCGGGCCGGCGGCTGGTGCGCCTACCCCGGCAGCACCGACACCGGTCGCTGCTGCGCCTGCCTCCCCTGAACGGCCTGCGGACACCGCCTGCGATCCCGCGCGGTTCCCGCCGCCCGCCGATCTTGCTTGCTAAGCCCGACTCGTGTGAGTATACGTCCGCGCCGGTCGGGGCACCGGGGCCCGACCCTCTTCCGCGGGCGCAGGGCGTCGAGGGGAGTTGACCCATGGCACGAGTCACCGTCGAGGATTGCCTGGAGCACGTGGAGAACCGCTTCGCCCTGGTGATCCTGGCCGCCCAGCGCGCACGCCAGCTGATGAAGAAGGCGCCGCAGCTCGTCGCCAGCCGCAATCGCCCCGCGGTGACCTCGCTGCGCGAGATCGCGGCGGGCCGCGTCCGCCCGCGCGTCTCCGTGCGCCAGCTGATCGACGAAGTGATCCGCGATCAGCACCGCTAGCGCCGTTCGCAGCACCGTTCCCGTTGCGCCCCCGCGGGGCGCGTCGACCGGCGTGTCTCCCGCCGCCGCCCCGGACCGGCGCCCGCCGGCGTGCCGCCTCGTCCGCCCGCTTGCGTCCCCGGCGGCGCGTGCGGTAGTGGTGTCCGGGGAACGGAGGACGGCGTGGACGACAGCGAGGACCGCGGGTCGGAGGAACAGCAGGCCGAGGCCCAACGGGCGCGCGAGCAGCAGGACGCCGCCGCGGCCCTGACCGGCGAGGACACCGGGCTGGTGTCGCTCAGCGGCGAGATGCCGGCCAACGTGATCGTCGTGCCGCTCGAGGACACCGTGCTGTTCCCCGGCATGACCGTGCCGGTGATCTACCCGCCGGGCCCCGTGCGCGAGGCGGTGGAGTTCGCCGCCAGCCAGGGCTCGTTCGTGGCCTTCGTGCCCCGCAAGACGCCGCGCGAGGTCGATGCCGAGACGCCGAAGGAGACGATCTTCAACCCCGACGAGCTGCTGCCGGTCGGCGTCCTGGCCCGGATCCTCAAGTCGCTCAACATGCCCGGCGGCAATCGCTCGTTCTTCCTCGCCTGCGTCCAGCGGATCGTCGTCGTGCGCTACCTCCGCACCCAGCCGTACCTGATCGCGCGCGTCTCCTACCCCGTCGACCAGGTGCCCGACGAGAAGCCGTTCCAGGGGTTGTGGCGGGCCGCGAAGTCGTCGCTCGCCGACCTGCTGAAGGAGATCCCGGGCCTCCCCGAGGGGTTCTCGATCGCCGCGGCCAACCTCGAAGGCCCGGCCCAGCTCACCGACTTCGTCGCCGCCCACCTCGACCTCAAACGCGAGGAACGGCTCGAGCTGCTCCAGACCACCGACCTGCCGCAGCGCCTGCTCAAGGTGACCGAAGCGCTCAACCGGGAGCTGGAGCTGGCCCGGCTGGCCGGGAGGATCCGCGACGAGATCCGCGCCAAGATCGAGAAGAGCCAGCGCGAATACTACCTGCGCGAGCAGATCAAGGCGATCCGCAAGGAGCTGGGCGAGGAGGTCGACCAGAAGGAGCTGGCGCTCAAGGAACTGGAGGACCGGATCGAGAAACGCGGGCTGCCCGAGGCGGCGGCCAAACGCGCCCGCGACGAGCTGAAGCGTCTGGAGATCCTCTCGCCCGAGTCCCCCGAGTACAACGTCGTCCGCTCGTACCTGGAGTGGATGACCGAGCTGCCCTGGGGGGTGGAGACCGAGGACAACACCGATCTGCGGCGCGCCCGCACGATCCTCGACGAGGATCACTACGGCCTGCAGGAGGTCAAGGAGCGGATCATCGAGTTCCTCGCGGTGCGCAAGCTGCGCCCCGACCAGAAGGGCGCGATCCTCTGCTTCTCCGGACCTCCCGGCGTCGGCAAGACCTCGCTCGGCCAGTCGATCGCCCGCGCGCTCGACCGCAAGTTCTTCCGCTTCTCGCTCGGCGGGATGCGCGACGAGGCGGAGATCAAGGGCCACCGCCGGACCTACATCGGCGCGATGCCCGGCAAGATCCTCCAGGGACTGCGCACCGTCGCCGTCCGCAACCCGGTGTTCATGCTCGACGAGATCGACAAGCTGGGACAGGACTGGCGCGGCGATCCCTCCAGCGCCATGCTCGAGGTGCTCGACCCGGCCCAGAACGCCAACTTCCTCGACCACTACGTCGACGTCCCGTTCGACCTCTCGCGCGTGATGTTCATCTGCACCGCCAACATCAAGACCCAGATCCCGCCCCCGCTGCTCGACCGGATGGAGATCATCGAGCTGCCCGGCTACATCCTCGAGGAGAAGGTCCAGATCGCCCGGCGCTACCTGTTCCCGCGCCAGCGCGAGGCGCACGGGCTGCGCAAGGACCAGCTGACCTTCCAGCCGACGGTCTATCCCCGGATCATCGACGGCTGGACCCGCGAGGCCGGCGTGCGCGACCTCGAGCGGCGCATCGGGCGCATCGCCCGCAAGGTCGCGGCGCAGGTGGCCAGCGAGGAGCGCCGGCGCGCCACGATCGCCGCCGCCAAGCTCGAGGAGTACCTCGGCCCGCGCCAGTTCTTCGCCGACGAGCTCGGCCGCGCGCTCCGGCCCGGCGTCGTCGTCGGCCTGGCCTGGACCCCCGTCGGCGGCCAGATCATGTTCATCGAGTCGACCCGCATGCCCGGCCGCGGCAACTTCAAGGTCACCGGCCAGCTCGGCGAGGTGATGTCCGAGTCGGCCCAGCTCGCCCTCTCCTTCGTCCGCCGCAACCACAAGCAGTTCGAGATCGAGTCCGAGGTGTTCGAGAAGGCCGACCTGCACATCCACTTCCCGGCCGGCGCCACTCCGAAGGACGGCCCGAGCGCCGGCATCGCCATCACCACCGCGCTCGTCTCGCTGCTCGGCTGGGGCAAGGGCCGCAAGATCCGCCCGCGCCTGGCGATGACCGGCGAAATGACGCTGCGGGGCGAGGTGCTCCCCGTGGGCGGCATCCGGGAAAAATGCCTGGCCGCCAAGCGCGCCGGCGTGCGCGAGGTGATCGTCCCCCGCGAGAACCGCCGCAACGTGACCGAGATCCCCAAGCACATCGTCCGCGGCCTCAAGTTCCACTACGCCGCGACCTACGACGACGTGCTCAAGCTCGCGTTCTGAGCCTCACGGCAGGTCGATCGCCCGCGTGTTCCAGGTCTCGAGGTACTCGGCGTAGTCCGCGTCGTTCCGGTACGGCCACTCCGCCGGGTCGTACGGGTAGCGCTCCATCCCGTGGAACGGCAGCGGCTCGACCGTGTCGGTCACCTGCCCGAACGGGTGGAACTTGAGCGTGTAGAACACGTCGGCCAACAGGAACGCCCGCCGCACCGTCCCGGGCGCCTGGGGCGGCGCCGCGAATTCGAGCACCAGCTCGTCCCCGTGTGCCATCAGGACGAACCGGTCGTCCGCCGCCGCCAGCAGCGGCGCGACGTCGCCGTAGCGCGTGTAGCGCCCCGAGAGCAACGCCGCGGGATCCAGCGGCAGCGCCGCGTCGTCGGCCCGCACCCGGTGCTCGAGCGTGCTGCCTTCGACCCGCGCCGCCCCCCCGAACCGCAGCTCGGCCCGCGCCGCCTCGACCCGCGTCACCGTCGGCTCCACCGGCGGCGCGTCCGACAGCCGCACCGCGTCCAGCACGTCGAGCACGGACGGCTGGTGCGCCATCGTGATCCGCAGCCGCGAATCGTTCGCGGACAGCAGGCCGCCCACGTCCACGATCCAGCTCCGCGCGTCCCCCGAGCTCTTCCCCGCCACCAGCGCCTCGCGCCAGCCCCCGGCGCCGTCCGGCACCTCGAGCGTCGTCCCCGCCGAGTACGGCGGCGCCTGCTCGTCCCGCAGGTCGGCGTAGTGGCCCCACGAGGTGAACACCAACCGCGCGTGTTCGGGGTGCTCGAGCGGCCCGAAATCGACCACGACGCGGCTCAGGCCGGTTCGCCGCACCGGCAACGGCACGCCGTCCGGCTCGGACACCTCGCGGAGCACGTCGCTCCCGTCGTCCGCCACGGCCGACACCGGCGCGCGCAACGGGCCCACCGACAGGAACTCCCGCCCCGCGAACCGCTCGAGCTGGCTCGTCGCGTTCCACTCGTTGAACACGTCGTGCCCCGCGGGCACGTCGACCACCAGCAGCGCCGCCTCGTCGAAGTACGACGACTCGAAGATCACCTCCCGCGCCTTCATCCGGTAGACCCCGTCGACCGGCGCGAAGTCGCCCAGCTCGTAGACGTTGGTGTCGTAGAACGCCGGGCGGAAGAACGGCAGCCCGGCGGCCAGCACCGAGCCCGACAGGTCGGTGGAGTAGCGGTACTCGCGCCCGTCCCACAGGTAGACGTACGGGCAGCTTCCGCGGCCTCGGTAGTACGGGAAGGGCGTGCAGCTCGAGGCGTCCCAGCGGCAGTCGACGCATTCCAGCGTGCCCATGCCGTAGCCCATGCTTCCGCAGTCGCGGACAGGCGAGACGTCCGGCTCGCATTGCTCGGGGCCGGTCACCCGACCATCGCCGCACACGTCCGACGAGACGTCCGGTGGCGCGCCCGACGGCGCGCAGGCGTCGCCCGTGCCGTCGCCGTCCTCGTCCGCCTGGTCGGGGTTCGGGACGTCCGGACAGACGTCGTCCGCGTCGTACACGCCGTCCCCGTCGCGGTCCGGGTCGCAGGGGTCGCCGACGCCGTCGCCGTCGGTGTCCCGCTGCTCGGGGTCGGCGACGCTCGGGCAGCGGTCGTCCGCGTTGGGCACGCCGTCGCCGTCCACGTCGGGATCGCAGGGGTCGCCGACGTCGTCGCCGTCGGTGTCCTCCTGCGTCGGGTTGTGGATCGTCGGGCAGTTGTCGAACGGGTCGGCGCGGCCGTCGCCGTCGGTGTCGTCGAGCCGCAGGACGCCGGTCTCGTGGGTCGGGCCGGCATCGGACCCCGGCCCGCCGCCGGGACCGGTCACGACCGGCGTCGGACAGCCGGCGGCCAGGCCGGCCAGGCCGAGCAGGCCGCCCAGCGTCCGCGCCGTCCCTCGCACTCCGCCCCCGTTCGCCGCCACGCCCCGTCGTCGCATGCCGCCGCTCCTTCGCCGGTTCCCGTCAATCGCGGCCGGCGGAATCCGCCCGGTCCTCGTCCGCCGCCGGTTCCTGCACCACCGTGCGGTCGTCGAGCCGCAGGGCGGTGAGCGTCCCGCCCCAGACGCAGCCCGAGTCGAGCGCCAGGTGGTGCGGGCCGCGGTGCAGGCCGAGGGCCGCCCAGTGACCGAACACGACCGTCGCCTCCGCGCTCCGGCGTCCCGGCATCCGGAACCACGGGATGTGCCCGGCCGGCGCCCCGTCGGGCGGCCCGCTGAAGTCGAACTCGGGCTCGCCGTGCAGCGACATCGTGCGCAGCCGGGTCAGCGCGAGCAGCGCGAGCTGCCGCCGCGGCAGGTCCTCGAGGCCCGCGACCCAGCCGCGCGGCGCGTGCCGCCGCGGGCGGGCCAGCAGTTCCGCCGCCTCCGGACCGCGCAGCGCCCGTTCCACGTCGCGCGCCTGCGTCTCCGCCTCGCCGACCGTCCACTCCGGCAGCAGCCCCGCGTGCACCAGCAGCAGGTCGCCTTCCCGGTGCAGCAGCGGCCGCGCGCGCAACCAGGCGAGCAGCTCGTCGCGGTCCGGCGCCGCCAGCACCGCGTCGAGCGTGTCGGTGGGCTTCCGCGCCGCAGCCCCGAGTCCGCGG
>CAZMRP010000368.1:0-5743 GCA_964568275.1 uncultured Myxococcales bacterium | reverse complement strand
CGGCGGGTGCCGTTGCTTCTGGCAGGTGGGGTTCCTCGAGACGGCGGGCGAGCGGGCGGCGAGCGCGCCCCGCCACGTCGTCGCGGTCAGCGCCGGGGCGGCGATGGCCACGATCCTCCTCGCCGGCCGCGCGGCCCGGGCCCGCGCCCGCTTCGCGGCGCTCACCGCCGCCAACCCGCGCAACCTCTACCCGGCGAACCTGCTGGGCGCGGAGCGGGTCTTCCCGCACCTGCGGATGTACCGCGAGGTGCTGCTCGACGCCTACGACGCCGAGGCCCTCGCCGCGCTGGCCGCCGGCCCGCCGATCGACGTGCTGCTGGCGCGCCCGCCGCGACGGCTGCCGCCCCTCGCCGCGCTGCTGGTGGGCTTCGGTGCGTACGTGCTCGAACGCCGGCTCCGCGACGGCGTCCATCCGCGCTGGCCCCGGACGCTCGGCTATGCCCCGGAACTGGTCCGCGTCCAGGACGTCCTCGCGGCCCACGCCGGCGACGCCCGCGCCGCCGCCGGGGCGCTCGTCGAGCTGGTCCTCGCCTCGTCCTGCACGCCGCCCGTCACCCCCTTCCTGCGCTACGCCGGTCGCCCGGTCCTCGACGGGGGGCTGGTGGACAACGTGCCGGCCTTCGCCGTTCCTGCCGGCTGCCGGCGAGCGCTGGTGCTGCTGACCCGGCGCTATCCGACCGGGAAGCTCGGGCGCGATCCGCGCCGGCGGTTCGTGCAGCCCTCGCGGCCGATCCCGGTCGCGAAGTGGGACTACACCCGGCCGGACCTGCTGCAGGAGACCTACGACCTGGGCCGCCGCGACGGCGAGCGGTTCGAGCCCGACCAGACGTGACGGTGCCCGCGGGCCGTCGACGCCGGCCTTCCACACCGGGGCCGCTTGGGGCTACACTCCGTCGCCAAGGGAGGTTGACGATGCCGAAGCGCACGCCCCGGCTTGCCGCCACGGTACTCGCCCTGCTCGCTGCCGGCTGTTCCGACGATTCGACGGCGGATCCGGACGCGGATACCGGCGGGGACTTCGCCGGCGACATGGCCGCCGATGCCGACGCCGATGCCGATGCCGATGCCGATGCCGACGTCCCGGCCGAGACGGTCGACGTCCCGCGTCCCGACGTGCCGCCCGACGACCTGCCGCCGGCGGGGAACCCCAACCCGGAGGCCACCTGCGCGATCCCGGCGGAGGCGCAGCTCGCCGACGTCTCGAGCCCGCGGAGCGTGGTGGGCACCGGCACGCCCGGAAGCTGCACCTCCGACGCCTTCGTCGAGGCCGTGGCGCTCGGGGGCGTGATCACCTTCGACTGCGGCCCGTACCCGGTGACGATCACGCTCGACCGCACGGCCAAGATCTTCAACGACACCGGCCCCGAGATCGTGATCGACGGCGGCGGCCTGGTCACCCTCAGCGGCGGCGGCAGTCACCGGATCCTGTACATGAACACCTGCGACGAGGCGCAGCACTGGACGACCCCGCACTGCCAGAACCAGGACCACCCGCGGCTGACGGTGCAGAACCTGACGTTCGTCGACGGCGATTCGCGGAGCGAGACCGAGTACGACGGGGGCGGGGCGATCTGGGTCCGCGGCGGGCGGTTCAAGCTGCTCAACTGCCGGTTCTTCGACAACGTCTGCGCCGACGTCGGTCCGGACGTGGGCGGCGCGGCGGTCCGGGTGTTCAGCCAGTACGAGGGACTGCCGGTCTACGTCGTCAACTCGACCTTCGGCGGCCGCGACGGCCTCGGCGGCACCTGCTCCAACGGCGGCGGCATCAGCAGCATCGGCGTCTCGTGGACGATCCTCAACTCCCTGTTCTCCCACAACCACGCGATCGGCAACGGCGGGAACCCGGCCGAGGCCGGCACGCCGGGCGGCGGCAGCGGCGGCGCGATCTACAACGACGGCAACACGATGACGCTCTCGCTCTGCGGCTGCCGCATCGAATACAACGAGGTCAACGCCTACGGCAGCGCGATCTTCTTCGTCAGCAACGACCACTCCGGCGACATCCGCATCGACCGCTGCGTGATCACCAACAACATCGGCGGCTCGTGGTACCCGACCTATCCCCAGATCTCGAACCACTTGGACACGCCGATCGTCGTCACCGACTCGACGATCGAGTAGCCCGGCAGCTACGGCCCCAGCCGCACCGAGACCCGGTCCGGGTGGCGGCTGCCGGGGAGGAAGATCTCGGCGGCGACGAGCGACCGGGCGTCGAGCGCCGCGATCGCCTCGGCCAGCCGCCGGAGCTTCGGCCGGTACGGGGCCGGCCCGAGGTGCACGACGAGCCCGTCGCCGGTCAGCAGGTCGAAGCCGCCGCGCACCGAGCGGTGCAGCTCGGCCGGCGTGCGGTTGCCGGGCAGCCCGACCTCCTCCAGCAGCCGCAGCAGCTCCACCGCCGCGGTCAGCTCCTCCTGCAGCCCCACCGGGTCGGTGCGCCGCCGCTCGAGGTCGAAGCCGGTCAACACCGGCAGATCGGGCGCCGCGGCGCCGGTCGTCGGGCCCATCACCGCGCCGTCCTCGGCCATCAGCTGCAGGGTGCCCTCGCCGGCCAGCAGCGCCACCGGCAGCCGCTCGACCACCCGCACCACCACGGTGGCGGGCATCCGCTTGTCCACCGCGGCGCGGCGGATCCAGGGGTCGAGCAGCAGGCGGCGGCGGGCGGCGACGATGTCGACGTCGAAGATGCTCGACCCGGCCGCCAGGCCCGCCCGCTCGAGCACCTGGCGCTCGGTGAGCTGCCGGTTCCCGACGACCTCGATCCGCTCCACCCGGAAGCCGGACGATTCGTCGAGGTACGCCGCGGCCTCGTCGGCGGCGTAGTAGACGGCGCCGAGCGCGACGACGCCGAAGGTGGACGGGACGAGGACGGCGAGCGCCAGGTACAGCGCGCGCCGCAGGGACGGCCGACGCCGGGCCCGCGCGCCCGCCGGCTCCCCGCCGCCCGGCGGGGGGACCGTCCGGGCGTTGGCCCGTCGCGCCGGCTGATTTCGTGCCCGTCCGAACATCGCCCTCGCGTCCCTACCCCTTGCTGCGCGACGCCCGGCGCCGCCGCTCCGCGCCCCCGGGGCCGCGGGTCGTCTCCGTCGAGAACGGCGCGCGACGGTCGATCGCCTTGCCGCCGCCGCGCAGGCGCAGCAGCTCGCGGCCGACCCACGAGACGTCGCCGGCGCCGAGCGTCAGCACCATGTCGCCGTCCTGCACCCAGCCCCGGAGCTGCTCGACGGCCGCGGCGAGCTCCGGCACGAAGGTCACGTCGCGGTGCCCGTGCCGGCGGATCGCCTGGGCCAGCTTCGCGGCGGACACGCCCGGCAACGGGTCCTCGCCGGCGGAGTAGATCTCGGTCACCAGCAGATGGTCGGCGCGGTTGAACGCGCGCGCGAACTCGTCGGCCAGCCGCGCCACCCGCGAGTAGCGGTGGGGCTGGAACACGGCGGCGATGCGCCGCGGCCGGCAGCCGTAGGCCGCCTCCAGCGTGGCGACGATCTCCGCCGGGTGGTGGCCGTAGTCATCGATCACCGTCACGCCTCCCGCCACGCCCGCCACGGTGAACCGGCGCTGCACGCCGCTGAACGAGGCCAACGCCTCGGCCGCCTGCACCGGCAGCACCCCCATCTCGTCGGCCACCGCCAGCGCCGCCAGCGCGTTGAGCACGTTGTGCGTGCCGGGCATCCGCACGGTGAACTCCCCGCGCGCCGTCCCGCGCACCAGCAGCGTGAACGTGCTGCCCCAGCCGTCGAGCGCCGGGCGGAGGTCGCAGGCCCGGTAGTCGGCCTGCGCCGCCAGGCCGTAGGTCACGAAGCGCTTGGTCAGCTCGGGCAGCAGCCCCTGCACCACCGGGTGGTCCAGGCACAGCACCGTCAGCCCGTAGAACGGCACGCCGTTGGCGAACTGCAGGAACGCCGCCCGCAGCCTGTCGAAATCGCCGTAGTGCTCCAGGTGCTCCGGGTCGATGTTGGTCACCACCGCGATGCGCGGCGACAGCTTGAGGAACGACCCGTCGCTCTCGTCCGCCTCGACGACGATCCAGTCGCCGCCGCCGAGCTTGGCGTTGGAACCGAGGGCGTTGAGCCGGCCGCCGATCACCACGGTCGGGTCGAGCTTCGCGTGGGCGGCGATCGTGGCGACGAGCGAGGTGGTCGTGGTCTTGCCGTGGGTGCCGCCCACCGCGACCCCCTCGCGCAGCCGCATCAGCTCCGCCAGCATCTCGACCCGCGGAATCACCGGCACGCCGCGCCGCCGCGCCTCCAGCACCTCCGGGTTGCCGGAACGGACCGCCGAGGAGACGACGACCGTGTCGGTGCCCGCCGGCACGTGCCCCGCGGCGTGCGGCCCGGTGACGACCTTCACCCCGAGCTTCTCCAGCCGGGCGGTGTTGTCGTTGGGCTTGAGGTCCGAGCCGCTGACGCGGTAGCCGAGGTTGACGAGGATCTCGGCGATGCCGGACATGCCGATCCCGCCGATGCCCACGAAGTGCAGCCGATGGTGCGAGTGCCGGATCATCCTGTCACCGCCCGTCTTCCGTCTCCGCCGGCGCCCGTGCGGCGTGCCGGCTGATGTTGAGCAACACCCCCGCCGCCGCCATGTGCACCAGCAGGCTCGAGCCGCCGTAGCTCACGAACGGCAGCGTCAGCCCCTTGGTCGGCAGCACCCCCATCGCCACCCCGACGTTGATCAGCGCCTGCAGACCGATCAGCGTGGTCAGGCCGAAGGCCAGCAGGCTGCCGAAGACGTCCCGGCAGCGCGTGGCGATCCGGTAGCCGCGGACCAGCAGCAGGGCGAACACCGCCAGCAACGCCAGCACGCCCACCAGCCCCAGCTCCTCGCCGACGATCGCCGAGATGAAGTCGTTGTGCGCGTCGGGCAAAAACAGCAGCTTCTGCCGCCCCGCGCCGATCCCCTGCCCCAGCACCCCGCCCGCGCCGAAGCTGATCTGCGACTCGACGAGCTGGTAGCCGGCGCCGAGCCGGTCCTTCCACGGGTCGAGGAACGACAGCACGCGCGCCGAGCGGTAGGCCGAGCCGGCGATCACCTGGTAGACCACCGGCACGGCCACGAACAACGTGCCGATCAGGTACGACACCCGGGCCCCCGCCACGAACAGGATCGCGAAGGTCATGAAGGCGATGATCATCGCCGAGCCGAAGTCCGGCTGCAGCAGGCACAGGAACGCCGTCAGTCCGGCCAGCAGCACGTGGGGCACGAACCCCACCGAGAACGACCGCACCAGCTCGCGCTTCTTGGCCACCGAGTAGCACAGCCAGACCACCACCGAGATCTTGGCCAGCTCGGACGGCTCGAGGTTCACCGGGCCCAGCGAGATCCAGCGCGTGGCGCCGCGGATGGTCATCCCCGCGCCGCCCACCACCGCCACCAGTCCCAGCAGTCCCACCGCCAGGATCGGGTAGGTCAGCGCGCGGTACAGCCGGAACGGCACGTACGACACCGCGATCATCGTCGCCACGCCGAGCCCCGCGAACAGCACCTGCCGCGACAGGAAGTAGGTGCTCGAGCCGAACTGCCGCAGCGCCTGCACGTTGCTGGCGCTGTAGATCATCACCAGCCCGAAGGCCACCAGGCACAGCACCGTCGCCGCGAACACGCGGTCCAGCTCGCCCCGCGCCGTCGCCGCGACCGGCTCCGCCGCCGGCCGCGACACGGTCGGCTCGAGGCTCAACCCCAGCGGCGTCACCGGCCGGCGCACGTCAACCGCCACGCGCCCCTCCCGCCGCCGCCTCCCGCGCCA
>CAZMRP010000367.1:0-5746 GCA_964568275.1 uncultured Myxococcales bacterium | reverse complement strand
AGACCGGCGAGTCGCGCCTCAGCCCGGTCGAACGGAGCCTGCGCGACGCGATCAAAGCCGGTCGAGTCTCGTGGGCGGAGTGGCGGGGGCCGAAGACCGGGTAGCCCGGCAAGACCTGAGCATCACGGGAACGCCGGTCCAGGCGCGACCGGCCCTCCTCCCGCTGTCGTCATGCACCTTTCGCCAGTTGTCCTCTCCCTCCGCTGGATCAAGGACGACTTCTAGACACCTGTACTGGCGTTCGCCGCGAATTCGGAGGTCGCGTGCACCGGCCCCGCGTGGCTGGGGGATGTCTTCGACTACGAGAGGATCCGCTCCCCGGCCCCGTGCTGGCTGAACGATCTGCGGGCGGTCCGCCCACTCGTGTTGCACTACGTCTTCCGCGCCTGGCGCGTGCAACTGGTGGGACTCGACGCCACCTCAACGCTGTTTGGCTCCGGCCGCCGCGCTGCCTCCTCGGTCCAGATCCGGACGAACTCGTCGTGCGCACCACGGTCGGTGGCCGGGAGGTTCTTGGACTTCAGCCAGGCGCTCCACCTGGTCGTCGTCCGGCTGTACGACTCCTCCAAGCGGGCCGCACCACGAGCCAGGTCTGCGACGACGTCGTCGCCAACGGCCTCGATCATGCGCCTGGCAAACCCAACCACGGTGTCGACTTCGGCCGACTTGCCGTGTTCCTTGGCCAGCCACAAGCTGAACCGCTCCAGCACCTGCCGGACGTTGTTCGGACGCTCCGCCCGACGCAGCTCCCGCTCCAGAGTGCGACGGTCCACCTCGATCCTCAGCCGGTCGAGTTGAATGCGTTCCCGCGCCACCTCGGCCGCCAACCGACGATTCGCGAGGTCCTCCAGGAGCACCGCACGGTACTGCTCGACAACCTCGGAACCGGCCGCCTGCAGAACCAGGGCCTCGACCGCGGAGGCGGGCACGGCACCGTCGGACGGGGAAGCCCCCGCCGGCGAACTGCGCACACCCTCCCCCGCTCGCTGGACAGCACGGGACGGAACGGAACGACGTCCGTCGGCGGACGACAGCGGCGCGGAGCCTCCACGCTTGCGGACCGTCCGAGCCCAGGCGACCACGACCTGCCGCTCGAAGAGATGCTCCCCCCGCTCGCCCTTGCGGGCCGCCACCAACTTCCCGGAGCGCTCCGCCTGGAGCACCGCCTGCCGGCTGACGTCGGCGATCGACGCCGCCTCCCCCGTCGTCACCAACTCCGAGCCTCGCTCCTTGTCGTCCGGCATCGACGCCTCCATCCACGCGACAAGATCATCTCACCGGGGTTGCTTGTTGTCGACGTGATTGTCGACAACGACAAGAAGATCTGGCGCGCGGGCCGCATCGTCGTCGTACTAGTGCGAGTTGCCTTGCATCGACCGGTCGTGCCGTCACTCCCTGACCGCTGGGTCGCACGAAGTACCGAACGGCTGGAGCTGCGACCGCCCGGTCGGTGACAATTGTCAGGAGTGCGGCGCCCTGCCCTGCGGCCTCAGGGTGTCGCCGGAACCGCCGGGCCGCCTGGCGGCGGCTGAGGGCCCTCCCAGCCCGAAATGCGGATCGTGGCCGGCATCGTCCAGGACAACTCGTTCGGGTCGAACCCGGGGCCGGCGAGGCGGACATCGCCCGGCGTCGCGAGGACGTAGAAATTGAGGGGGAACCGGGCATCGACGAACGAGGAGGCGGCGGTCCGTCCCGTACCGTCGGGTTCGCCCGCTCCTGCGGCCAACAGCTCCACCGCCCCGGCGAACGACTTCTCGTCGTGGACGAAGTTCCATCCTTGCAGTTCGAGCCTCGCTGCCCGGAACTCGTCGGTGACGAAACCGGCCGGCACCGGCACCCACTGCGTGCGGACCCGCGTGAGCGCCCGCCGCGTGGTGGCCCCGGCCGTCGCGGCCCGCTTGAGCAGGTCCCGCAGATCCCGGACCTGCGACTCCTGCGACATGTCGAACGCGGCCTGGTCGCGCAGCTCCTCGAACAGCGAGTCGAACTCCCGCTTGGTCCGCTCGCGCGGGGAGAAGAGCCGCGTCGCCGCCAGCCTCCCGAGCAGCGCGCGGGGCGAACGGATGCGCGGGTCGACGAGCTTCCGGAAACGGCGGTAGTACTCCTCCGTCACCAGCAGCACCTTGGCGAACCGCACGGCCGATGGGATCTCCGTCTGGCCGGCCTGGATGTCGGCGACGATCAGGCCCGCGAGCATCGCCGCCAGCTCCATCGGCCACCGATCCAGATCCCCCCTCGACTTGGCGGCGCCAGCGCGCCGGAACAGCTCGGCCACCGCGGGTGACCAACTTCGTTCGCGAGCCATCTCCAGCGTCCGCGCACGGAACAGATCGACGGCCACAGCAGGCTTGCCCCGCCGTCGAGTCGTGGCCGGACGCCACCGCGGCTGGGGAGGCTTCGGCGCCAGAAGGCGCAACGCCGCCCGTGTCTCCTGCCTGCTGTCGAGCCGGAGCGCGATGACCTCGAACGGGCACTCGACCGGTTCAGACCATGTTTCCGGAAACGACAGCGTGAACCCCGACAGCGGCAGCAGGTTGCCGATCCCGTCCGTCGCCAGGACGTCGAACCTCTTCGGCACCGTCACGACCAGGACCAGGCGGGACAGCGCGGCACGGACTGCCACGAGAACCTCTTTCGGGGGACGATCCGGCAACCACGACCCGAGCGCGGGAGCGACGGCGAGCTCCGCGTCGGGACGCTTCACGTCCTGGACCAGGATCGGCCGGGCGTGCTCGATGCCCGGTTTCCCTGGGCTCAACTCGAAGAACGGGATGCGGGGCTCGGTCGCCATGTCGAGCGCAGCATCGCCGCTCTCGCAGACACAGTCAACTCCGAATAACTGCCACCATCAGCACGAATATTCGCCCTTATTTGAAGTATACGTCCTTCCTTGCTTCTTCAGTCGTCGGATCGTACCATCGGACCGTGCAACATCGGGCGCGTCCGTCGCGTTCCAGGTCGAAGGCACGAAGGAGTAGGAGCGATGACCACTGACAAGAACGGGGCGGAATCGACGATCGGGGAGTCGGATCTCGATGCGCTCGGCAACGCCGGGTCGGACATCCTCTCGGAGCGCCTCCGCGACTCGTTGCCGTCGATCTCGTTCGGTGCGTGGCAGCCGACGGTCGAGCAGGCGGTGGTCGAGAAGGGGTCCGAAGGGCACCAACCCCAACCGCGCCGGTGGGACTTCGGACGGCCGAAGCGCAAGCCGTCACCCGCCCGCGAGCAGGTCCCGCAGGAGAAGCCCGACGTGGACACCCGGCCCCACACGGCGGCCGCGCCGACGACCAGGACCGCGATGGCCGCAACAACGGCGACAGCGCCCACGGCTTCGGGGGCACCGACACCGGTCCGCACGACGGTCCAGCCCGCAGCTCGTCGCGGTCGCCGGCGCGATGAGCACGTCGATGCCGCCGGTCTGCCCGAGGTGCTCACGGTGGACGAGACGGCCGCACTGCTGCGGGTCGACCGGAAGTCGGCCTACGCGATGATCGCGCGGCACGAGATTCCCGGCGTGCGGAAGGTCGGCCGGACGATCCGCGTGAGTCGCGATGCCGTGGTAGAGTGGATGCGCCAAGGCGACGTCGTGCACGGTAGGAGGAAACCGTGAGCGTACGACGCCAACGACGCCGCGACCCGAAGACGGGCGCGGCACGGGAGTTCTTGATCGTGGACCTGGACATCCAACGTCCCGACGGCCGTCGCGTGCGGGTCCGCAAGGTCCCGCCCGTGCAGACGCAACGCGGAGCCGAGTCGTACGAACGACAACTCCGCCAGGCGATCCTCGACGGCACATGGGAGGAAAGGAAGGCGGAGAACAAGGCGGGCGCGGCACCCGCCGAACCGAAGGCGACACCGACCCTGCGCACCTTCGGCCAGGAATTCCTCGACACGTACGTGGCCGTGAACAACAAGCCGAGCGAACGCCACAACAAGAAGACGATCTTCCACGCGCACCTCGTCCCGCACCTGGGGAAGCTGCCGCTGGATCGGATCGGCGTACGCGAGGTGGAGGCGCTCAAGGCCCGCCTGCTCAAGAGCGACCTCAAACCCAAGACCGTCAACAACGTACTCGCGATGCTCGGCAAGTTGCTGCGGTACGCGGTCGACGTCGGCGTGCTGGCCGTCGCGCCGAGGATCCGACTGCTCCACGTGCCCCAGCAGCCGTTCGACTTCCTCAGCTTCACCGAGTACGGCCGGCTGCTCGAAGCCGCGAAGTCCGAGCCCGATGCGTACGCCGCCCTGCTGTTCGCCGGCGACACCGGCGCCCGGATGGGCGAGCTGCTGGCCGTCACCTGGGACGACATCGACTTCAAGGCCGGCACGATCCGCATCGCCCACTCGGACTGGATGGGCGAGGTGACCGGTACGAAGACCGGGAAGGTACGGACGGTGCCGCTGACGAAGCGGCTCCGGGCGGCGCTGGCCGCCCACCGGCACCTGCGCGGGCCGCGGGTGTTCTGCCGCGACGACGGCTCACCCTGGACCAAGGAGGTTCTTCGGGCGATGTTGCCGCGCGTCTGCCGGCGGGCGGGGCTCCGCACGATCAAGTGGCACGCGCTGCGGCACACCTTCGCCAGCCACCTGGCGATGACCGACGCGCACCCGCGCGAGATCCAGGATCTCGGCGGCTGGTCGACGCTGGCGATGGTCGAACGCTACACCCACCTCACCCCCGCGCGGCTGCGCGGCGCCGTCGAGAGACTGGAGAGTGCTGCGCCGAACGACGGTGAACACGAAGAGGAGCACGGGACGTGACGGTACGCGCACCCACCAGACGGAACGCGACGGGACGCAACGGCACGACGATTGCGTCGCCGAAGCGCACCACGTCGACCGTCGAGAGGGTGGGTGGAGAGCCGGCACGTACGGGACGGAACGGGCGGCAGAGTTACGGCAACCTGACGGCAATTCGGCAGATCACCGCTCGAACCGTGCCGGTTCAGCCTGTGATCTTCAGGTGTTCCAGAGCGACCCCACCGGGATTCGAACCCGGGCTACCGACGTGAGAGGCCGGCGTCCTAACCACTAGACGATGGGGCCAACGTCTACGGCCGCTCCTGCGGCGGAGGGGTTCTTAGCCGAGGCGTGCGAATCGTGTCAAGCGGAATCCGTGGGTTGTTCCGCAGCCCGTACGGCGGGATCGGCGGCCGCCCCTTCCCGCCGGACTCCGGCCACGCCGCCGGCGGCTCCGCCACGCCCGCGTCGGCCTCCCCCTCCTTCGGCGGCTCGGCCCCCACCCACGGCGGCGGCGCCGGGCCGCCCACCGCCGGAGCCGGCCCGGTCACCAGCACCAACCCCTCGACCAGCACCAGCTGCACCCGCTCGTACAGGAACTGCGCCAGCGCCGGTCCCAGGTCCGCGTGCGCGTGGAGCAACACCTCCGCGTGCGCCTCCGAGGTGTACGTCCGGACGACCGCCCGGTCCCGGAACATCGTCCCGATCGACCGCACCGCCTTCGCCTGGCTGCCGACCCCGTCCGCCAGGTCGTGCGCCGCCATCGCCGCCCGCGCGCCCGCCGCCGCGAACACCGCCACGCCCGTCGGCCGCAGCCGGTTGCCGAGCGGCTCCCACAGCGTGAGTCCGTGCGCGTTGGCCACCGGCGACACCAGCGCCACCGCCGCCAGCGGCGGCATCGTCGCGTCCCCCACCCGCCCCCCCGCCGCCCCCCCCCCCAGCCTGCCGCCCAACCCCAACCCCACCACCCCCCAGCCCGAGCGGCGCACGTGAGCGCCGCCCGCCACCC
>CAZMRP010000366.1:0-5767 GCA_964568275.1 uncultured Myxococcales bacterium | reverse complement strand
CGGACCTGCGGCGAGCCCACCGCGGCGGCGCCGTCGGCCAGCGCGCCGTAGGCCCCGGCCAGCCGGGCGTCCCCGGCCAGCTCGCTCATCGTCGCCAGCGGCCCGCAGGTCGTCCGGCCGCCCTCGACGCGCACGCCTCGCAGCTCCGCGAGCCGCAGCAGCGACACCAGGCGTTGCGGGAACGGCCCCGGACGGAACGCCGGCAGCGCCGGAAACCGCGACCGGCGGTCGTATTCGCGCTTCAGGTCCGGCACCACGTCGGTGCCTCCGGCGACCGCGCGGGAGGACACGGCGGCGTCCGCCAGGACCTCCAGCGCCGCCGCCAGCGATTCGGGTTCCACGAGGTCGAAGCGAGGCAGCAGCATGGCCGGGAATGTAGCGGAATCGTCGGTTTCGCGGTAGATCGTTCTGGCTCCGCGGGACGCCTGGCCCCGGAGCGGGAGCCGGGCGGGATGCAGCTGCGGATCGATGACCTCGTGGAGTCCTGGCCCGACGGGCTGTCGCTGGGCGAGATCCTGCGCCGCCGCGGCGACCCCGCCGACCACGTGCTGGTGGAGCTCAACGGCGCCCACGTGCGGCGCGACGAGCTGGAACGCACCTTCCCCAAGGAAGGGGACGCGATCGAGGTCATTCTTCCGGCCCACGGCGGGTAGGCGCTCCCGTCCGGGAACTTTCCGCCCTCCCGCGCCCTCCAAGTCGCCTGCGGCCCGCAGCCGCGAGGGATGGAGGGCCTGATGGGCAAGCGATGGGGCGGAGTGTGTCTGGCGGCGGGGCTGCTCGCGGCCCATGCCGCTCCCGCGGCGGCGGCGCGGGAGACCGGGCCGAGCGTGCTGCCGCTGCGCAGCGTGGTGCTCTACGAATCCGGCGTCGGCTACTTCGAGCGTCGCGGGCCCGTGCAGCGCCACGCGAACCTCGCGCTGCTCGTACCCCAGAACCACCTGGACGACGCCCTGATGACCCTGGTCGTGCTGACCACCGACGGCGCCCGGGTCGGCGCGCTGACCTTCCCCAGCGTGCTGGCCCCCGAGGCGGCGCTGGCCGAGTCGCCCGCGCCGGTCGACGCCTTCTACCAGGACGGACCGATCCTCCCGCTGCTCGGCGCCCTGGCCGGCCTCGAGGCGCGCCTGCGCACCGCCAAGGGCGAGGCGCTGGTCGGACGCGTGATCGGCACCGCCCGGGTCGACGAGGCGCGGCCCGCGGCGGCCGGCGAGGCGGAGGGCGCGGCCGGCACGGCGCAGGTCCCCGTGCTCGTGTTCCTCACCGACGCCGGTGCGCTGCGCTGGTTCAAGCTCGACGAGATCGAGTCCGTGGGCCCCTCCGACGGCCCCGCCCAGACCGCGATGGACCGCGCCGTCGCCGCGCTGTCGACCCGCCGCGGCGAGGCCCAGGAGTCGATCGGCGTCTCGGTCCGCGAGGGCGGCGACCTGGCGATCGGCTACCTCGCCGAGGCCCCCGTCTGGCGCGTCAGCTACCGCCTGGTGTTCCAGGAACGCGCCGGGCGCCTCCAGGGCTGGGCCCTCGTGCACAACGACACCGACGAGGACTGGAACAACGTCGCCGTCGAGCTGGTCGAGGGCCGGCCGAACTCGTACCTCTTCCCGTTCGTCACCCCGCGCTTCCGACACCGCGAGGTCGTCGCGCCGGAGGACGGGCTGGAGGCCGCGCCCCAGCTCGCCGGCACCAACGTCGACCAGATGGTCGCCGGCGGCGAATACGGCTACGGCTACGGGGCCGGCGGCCTCGGAATGATGGGCACCGGCTACGGCGGCAGCGGCTACGGCGTCGGCTTCGGCAGCGTCGGTTCCAGCGGCGTCTCCGCCAGCACCCTGCTCGCGGTCGGCGAGCTCGCCGCCGAGGCGCGGGCGACGGCCGAAGAGCGTCGGGAACTGCTGTCCTATCACGCCACCGAGCCGCTGACGCTGCGGGCCCACGAGTCGGCCCTCGTCCCCGTGCTCGACGGGCCGATCTCCGCCGAACGGATCAGCGTCATCGATGAAGCGCAGAACGTCCTGTCCGCCATCAAACTCCGCAACGACTCGGGCTACGCCCTTCGCGAAGGCCCCCTCGCCGTCTTCGACGGCGGCTTCGCCGGTCAGTCCTGGCTGCCGCGGATGTACGTCGAGGACGCCCGGATCCTCCCCCACGGCTCCGACCTCGACGTCGTCGCCGTCCGCGGCGACGACGAAACCGCCGACGAAACCCGCATCGTCCGCTGGAACCGGCCCCGCTCGGCACGCGAAGGCGGCGGACCGGGACGCCTCGAGGAACACTACCTCCACACCGTGCGCACCTCCTGGACCCTCACCAGCCACGCCTCCGCCGACCGCAAGATGTGCCTGCGCGTCGGTGCCCTGCAGAACGGTCGCGTCACCGGCGGGGAGGTCGAGCTGCTGACCACGGAGCGCGACCTCGAGCAGTACCACTCCTGCGTCTGGCTGCCCGCGGGCCAGGAGCTGCGGCACACCATCGTGAGTGAGGAAGGCCTGCAACGGTCCTGGCGTCCCGACGCGCTGACCGCCGCCGTGGTCGAGGAACTGGCCGGCATCCTGCGGCTGCCGAACGAGACGCGGGACGTGTTGCGGCGGGCCGCAGAGCGGCTCGACGAAGCCGAGCGTTCGAGCGAGGGAGCGGCGTCGCTGCAGTCCGCCGGACTGCCCGTCTCGAGCGAGATCGCCCGCTACCGGGCCGACCTCGCCGCGCTCGCGGGCTCGGGCGCCGACGAGGACGTGGCGACGGAGGTCGCCGAGGCGCTGCTCGACGCCGGTCGCCGGCTCGACGAATTGTCCCGGCAGTCCGAGGAGCAGTCCCGCGCCGCCGAGCGGGCCCGCCGGGAGGCCGTCGAGATCCTCGGCGAGCTGCCCGCGGCGGAGGACGAGGTCCACCGGCTCCAGGGCGACCAACCGCCGCGCCCCCGGTGACCCGCGCGGTCGCACTCGCCCTGCGGCTCGCTCGCGCTCGCTCAGGTCCTCGTGACGCCCCCACCGGATCGGAACCGGAACGGCGAGCCGCGTCGCGGCGCGATTCGGGGACCGGCAGGGGAGTTGCCTCGACCCCCCGGAGGTGCGTAGCATCCCCGCCACGGCGACGGGAAGTGTCGCGCGGGAGGCCGAGATGACCATGACCCCGATGACCGAGAAGATGATCAAGACGCTGATCGCCGTGGCCTGGGCCGACGGGCGCGTCGCCGCCGAGGAACAGGAGATCATCGATACGCTGATCGAGCTCAACGACCTCGAGGAGGGCGACGCGAAGAAGATCCGGACGTGGGCCCAGACGCGTCGCGACCTGCGCGAGCTCAAGTTCGACGGCCTGGAGGACGTCGACAAGACGATGATCCTCCAGCAGGCCGTGTTCGTCACCTACGTCGACGGCGAGCAGTCCGCCCAGGAGCTGGAGCTCCTCCGCGACCTGGGCCAGCGCCTGGGCATGCCGGCCGAGCGCGCGGCCGACATCATTCGCAGCGCAACCGTCCATGCCAAGACGCGCTACGAGGAAGCCCGCAAGTCCCCGACGAAGGCGTAGTCCACGGCGCGCGGAGGCGGCGGCGTGGCCGGCCGCCGGCGGCCCGCCGCGCGGGGCCCGGACGGCATCACTCGATGCGGATCGTGTAGGCCGGCGCGCCGTCGCGGAACGAGGCGCCGGTGTAGCCGGCGACGACCCACAGCGTGCCGTCGGCGGCGGCCGCGACGCGGACCAGCGAGTTGGTGTTCCCGCCCGCGGCGTCCTCGTCGTCGTTCGCACCGAGCACCGTCGGGCCCGCGGGGTCGTAGACCGCCAGGTACGGGTTGAGCACCGCCGCGTCGGCCTCCATCCGGATCGCGTAGCTCGTGCCGGCCGTGACCTCGAGCGGGTGGATGTTGAGGTCGCCGCCGTCGAGCGTGAACGACGCGCTCGTGCCCACCACGACGGCCTCGTCCGTCACGGCCGGCGTGAACGACGCGACCGCGAGGTCGTACGTGTGGTCCGGTCCGCCGACGCAGCACGTGTCGGCGGCGGGAACCTCGCCGTCGGCACCGTAGTAGTACGAGGAGCGCAGCCGGCCGTCGATCACGGCGAGGAAGTAGCGCGCGGTCCGGTCGATCAGGAACTGCCGGCCGTTGGGCCCGGAGCCCATGACCCACGGCGCGTCGTGCATCAGGTCGAACGAGCTGCCGGACAGGCGGGCGAGCAGCACGAACGGGTAGACGCCGGTCCCCGCCTCCGTCGTGACCTCGACGTCGATCGCCGTCCCGGCCTCCAGCGTGCCGAGGTCGACGTCGTCCTCGTCGATGAACAGGCCGTCGCCGGCGACCGGCGGGCATTGCACTCCCGACAGCGCGTAGGGCAGGCTCGTGCCGTTCTCGGGCGACTCGCCGATCGCGTTCGGCTCGGTCTCCGTCCCGGTGCCGGGGGCGCAGTCGACCGTGACGAGGCGCCGGCCGGGCGAGCTCCACTGCGGGTCCTCGGCGATCTCGATCAGCGGGTAGCGCAGCAGGTTCTGCTGGACGGCGCCCGCGAAACGTCCGTACATCCGCATCTCGCGCAGGTCGTACAGCAGGTGCAGCGGGACGCCGATCTCCCCCGAGGCGCGGTCCGCGGGTGGCCAGTAGGCCGTCAGGTCGTCGTATAGCTCCTCGGAGACCACGACCGTCGGGAAGGTCCAGCCGTGCCGCAGGGCGTAGGACCGCGCCTGGAGCGGGGTGGCGATCACTCCCGGCGTCGCGCCGTCGAGCACCAGCCCGAGCATCTCGACGCCGCGCGGCCGGAGCTCCTCGTACAGCTCGTTGAGGTACGCCGCCTCCACCGCGCAGTACGGGCACCAGACCGACGTGACGTAGATCAGCAGCGCCTTGGCCGTCCCGCCGTGGGCCTCCGTCAGCGCGTACAGGTCGTGCATGTCGAGCTTGAAGTCGTCGCCGGCCAGCTCGCCGGCCACCGGGTTCACCGGGTCCAGGCTCCAGTCCTCGAGCACCTGGCCCAGGTTGCTGCCGTAGGGCCCGCAGGGGTAGGCCAGGCACGGGTCGACCGTCTCGCCCTCCTCGCCGACGTCCTCCTCGCCGACGTCCTCCTCGCCGACGTCCTCCTCCGCCCCGTCCTCGGGCGGCTCCGCGTCGGCCTCCGGGTTCGCCTCGTCCTCGACGTCGATCCCTCCGTCGTCCGTGACGCTGGTGTCGTCGCCGCTGCAACTCCAGCCGGCGGCGGCCGCCAGCAGGACGAACAACGTGATCGCCGAATGGGTCGTCCCGGTCGCTTTCTGCATCGTGTGCCTCCCTGGCTCCCGGGATTGTGGCCTGCCGCAGGGCCCGGCGCAACGGCTGTTGCGAAGTGGCTGTTGCGGGGTGGGCCCGTCGCGTCCGCCACCGCTTGCCGGGCGCCGGTCATCTCGAGCGCTTCGTCGCGCGGCTCGGAGCGCCGCTCCGGCCGGCGGCGCCGGCCGCGCGCGGGTCCTCGGGCCAGGCGTGCTTCGGGTAGCGGCGCATCAGTTCGCGCCGCAGCTTCGGGTAGTGCCGGTCCCAGAAGCCCGCCAGGTCGGTCGTCACCTGCACCGGACGCCGGTTCGGCGCCAGCAGCTGCAGCACCAGTGGTACGCGACCGTCGGCGACGCGCGGGCCCTCGAGCAGACCGAAGAAGTCCTGCAGCCGGGAGGCGAGCCACGGTTCGCGTCCCGGCTCCCAGCCGATCTTGACCCGCCGGCCGCCCAGCTCGACGCGCTCGGGCGCCAGCCGCTCCACCGCCGCTCGCTGCCGGGGCTCGAGCCGCGCGCGCAGCGCGCCCACGAGGCCGCCGC
>CAZMRP010000365.1:0-5773 GCA_964568275.1 uncultured Myxococcales bacterium | reverse complement strand
CCGGCGTACGCCTTCCGGCCGGCGGAAGACGGGACCGCGGACGCGACGCTCGGGGCGACCCATCCGTCGCAGGAATTGCGGGTGGAGTTGCACCCGGCGGCGGTCCGGCTTGCTTCGCGCGACGTCGGGGAGGCCGCGTGGTCGGTGGAGCTGTCGCTCGCCGGCTGGGGCCGGGGCGACGCGCTGCGCGCCGCGGCGCCGCGGTTGCCGGAGGCCTCCGACCGGCGGGCGGTCTACGAGCACGACGGCGGGCTGACCGAGTGGTATCGCCTCGGGCCGCCGGGGCTCGAGCAGGGGTTCGACGTGCGCGAGCGGCCCGCGGGCTCGGGCGAGCTGCTGCTGGAGGTCGCGGTGACCGGCGTCGCCGAGCTCGTCGCCGTCGAGGACGGCGCGGCGGTGGAGCTGCGCACCGCCGCGGGCACGACCCTGCGCTACTCGGACCTGTTCGTGCGGGACGCGACGGGAGCCGAGGTCCCGTCGCGGATCGAGCTCGCGGACGGCCGGATCCGGCTGGCCGTGGACGACGGGGGTGCGAAGTATCCGCTGGAGGTCGATCCGTTGGTGACCGTGCTGCTGGGCCGACTCTCGGCCAACGATGCTTGGCCGGGCAATCAGTTCGGCTACTCGGCGGCGATCGGCGGAGATACGGCCGTGGTCGGCGCCGACATGGATGGCTGGGGCGTCAACGCCGGCGCGGCGTACGTCTTCGTGCGGAGCGGCACGACGTGGACCCTGCAGGCGAAGCTGACGGCGAGCGATGGCGCGCAGAGCGACCACTTTGGCTGCGCCGTGGCGATCGGCGGGGAGACCATCGTCGTTGGAGCCGTCGGGGGCGACGGTGTGGCCGGCGGCTCCGGTGCGGCGTACGTGTTCGTGCGGAGCGGAACGGCCTGGAGTCAGCAGGCGAAGCTGACGGCGAGCGACGGTGCGGCGGAGGATCGCCTCGGCTGGGCCGTCGCGATCTCCGTCGACACCGTCGTCGTCGCTGCGCCTACCGACGACGACGGAGGGACCGACGCCGGCTCGGCGTACGTGTTCGTGCGAAGCGGCACGACGTGGACCCAGCAGCGCAAGCTCGTGGCGAGCGACGCGGCCGCCGCCGACTGGTTCGGCCAGGCGGTGGCGATCGACGGGAACACGGCCGTCGTCGGCGCCTACCAGGACGACGATGTCGGTACCGACGCCGGTTCGGCGTACGTGTTTGTCCGTAGCGGTACGACCTGGAGCCAGCAGCAGAAGCTCGGTGCGGCCGACGCCGCGGCCGGCGACCAGTTCGGTCGCGCGGTGGCGATCTCAGGGGGCACCACGGTCGTTGGTGCCCCGGGGGACGACGACCGGGGCACCAACGCGGGTTCGGCGTACGCGTTCGTGCGGAGCGGCACGGTCTGGAGCCAGCAGCAGAAGCTCACGGGGAGCGACACCGGCAGTAGCGACTCGTTCGGCCGCGCCGTGGCAATCTCCGGGGAGACGGCCGTCGTCGGTGCCTATGGGGAGGACCATGCGGGCAGCGCTTCCGGTGCGGCGTACGTGTTCGTGCGGAGCGTGACGACCTGGAGCCAGCAGCAGAAGCTCACGGCGAGCGACGCCGCCGAAGGCGACTGGTTCGGCCTGGCAGTGGCGATCTCCGGGGAGACGGTCATCGCCGGCGCCCCCATGGACGACGAAGGCAGCTACAGCAATGTCGGCTCGGCGTACGTGTTCGTGCGGAGCGTGACGACCTGGAGCCAGCAGCAGAAGGTGAGCGCGAACGACGCGACCGCGGAGGACCGATTCGGTTCCGCGGTGGCGGTCGCCGGCGAGACGGTCGTCGTCGGCAGCCCCCGGGACGACGATGGGGCCGGCGATGCCGGCTCCGCCTACGTGTTCGTTCGGGTGGGGACGACGATTGTCCGTTGGAGTCGACAAGCCAAGCTCAGGGCCGGCGACCCGGCGATGAGCGACCTCTTCGGTTCCGCCGTGGCGGCCGCCGGCGACACCGTCGTCGTCGGCGCCTACCAGGACGACGACGCAGGCGGCAACTCCGGCTCGGCGTACGTGTTCGTGCGGAGCGGGACGTCGTGGAGCCAGCAGCGGAAGCTGACGGCGAGCGACGCGACGGCCGGGGACTACTTCGGCTGGGCGGTGGCCGTCGCCGGCGAGACGGCCGTCGTCGGCGCGCCCAACGACGACGATGGCGGCACCAACTCCGGGTCGGCGTACGTGTTCGTCCGGAGCGGGACGACCTGGACCCAGCAGGCGAAGCTCAGGGCAAGCGATGCCGCGGGGGGCGACCTCTTCGGCCACGTGGTGGCGATCTCCGGCGAGACGGTCGTCGTCGGCGCGCCCAACGACGACGACGGGGGCAGCAACACCGGCTCGGCGTACGTGTTCGTGCGGAGCGGGACGACCTGGAGCCAGCAGCGCAAGCTGGTCGCCGGCGACGCCGCGGCCTCCGACGAGTTCGGGACGAGCGTGGCCATCTCCGGCGACACGGTCGTCGTCGGCTCTCCCCTGAACGACGACGGGGGCAGCTCCACCGGCTCGGCGTACGTGTTCGTGCGGAGCGGGACCACCTGGAGCGAGCAGCAGAAGCTGGCCGCCAGCGACGCGGCGGCCGCCGACCAGTTCGGGTCCTCCGTCGCGGTCTTCGGGGATGCGATCGTCGTCGGCACCCCCCGGGACGACGACGGCGGCAGCGACTCCGGCTCGGCCTACCTGTTCCTGCGGAGCGGGACCACCTGGAGCGAGCAGCAGAAGCTGACGGCGAGCGACGCCGGGGCCGGCGACCAGTTCGGCTCTGCGGTTGCGGTCTCGGCGGAGATCATCGCGAGTGGAGCCCCCTTGGACGACGACTGGGGCGCCAATTCCGGGTCGACCTACACCTACCGGATCCAGATGGCCGACGGCACCCCCTGCCCGGGAGCCTGGGCCTGCGCCAGCGGCTACTGCGTCGACGGCGTCTGCTGCAACACGACCTGCGGCGGCGGCTCGACCACCGACTGCATGGCCTGTTCGGTCGCCGCCGGCGGGACCGCCGACGGGACCTGCGGACCGCTCACCGTCGCCGCCGCGCCCACCGTGACCTGCCGTGTGTCGGCGGGTGTCTGCGACACGGCGGAGGTGTGCGCGAGCACCAGCACCTCCTGCCCGACCGACACGTTCCGGCCGAACACCTACACCTGCCGCGCGTCGGCGGGCGACTGCGACCTGGCGGAGACGTGCACCGGTTCGAGCGCCGCCTGCCCGACCGACACGTTCCGGCCGAGCACTTACACCTGCCGCGCGTCGGCGGGCGACTGCGACCTTGCGGAGACGTGCACCGGGTCGAGCACCTCCTGCCCGACCGACACGTTCCGGCCGAACACCTACACCTGCCGGTCCTCGGCGGGGGCCTGCGACTTGGCGGAGACGTGCACCGGTTCGAGCGCCGCCTGCCCGACGAACACGTTCCGGCCGAGCACCTACACCTGTCGCGCGTCGACCGGTGTCTGCGACCCGGCGGAGAACTGTCCGGGAACGAGCACCGCCTGCCCGGCCGACGTGTTCGCCGCGGCCGGTACCGTGTGTCGGGCGGCCGCCGGGGACTGCGACCTCGCGGAGTCGTGCACCGGCACGACGTCCGCCTGTCCCACCGACGTCCTCCAGCCGGCGAGCTTCGAGTGTCGCCCTGCGGCGGGCGACTGCGACGTGACGGAGACGTGCAGCGGGACGTCGGCCGCGTGTCCGGCCGACCTGTTCCGAACGGCCGGCCTCGAGTGTCGCGCCGTCGCCGGTCCGTGCGACGTGGCGGAGACGTGCACCGGTACCGCCGCCGCCTGCCCGACCGACGCCTTCCGGCCGGCGACCTTCGAGTGCCGTGCGGAGACCGGGGAGTGCGACGTGGCCGAAAGCTGCACCGGCACGAGCGCCGCCTGCCCGGCCAACGCCTACCGTCCCGCCACCGAGGTGTGCCGGGCGGCCGTGGACGTCTGCGACCGCGCCGAGACCTGCTCCGGCTCCTCGGCGACCTGCCCGAGCGACCTGTTCGCCGCGCCGGGCACTTCGTGCCGCGCCGCCGCCGGGGACTGCGATTTGGCGGAGATCTGCACCGGCTCCTCGCCGTTCTGCCCGGTCGACGGTTACGCCGCCGCCGGGACCGCCTGCCGCGACGCGAGCTGCACCGACGGCACGGGGACTGCCGCGGCCGACTGCACCGGCGCCGCGCCGGTCTGCCCCGACCCGGTCACCGAGGCCTGCGACCCGTACCTCTGCGGCCCCGACGCGTGCCTCGACGCCTGCACCACCTCCGCCGACTGCGCCCCCGGCTACGAGTGCGACGGCACGAGCTGCGTGCCGGCGGGTGCGGATGCCGACGCGGATGCGGACGCGGATGCCGACGCGGATGCCGACGCGGACGCGGATGCGGACGCCGACGTCGAGGAGGACGTGGCTGCGGATGCGGACGCGGACGCCGACGTCGAGGAGGACATCGGGGCGGATGCGGACGCGGACGCCGACGTCGAGGAGGACATCGGGGCGGACGCCGACGTCGAGGAGGACGTGGCTGCGGATGCGGATGCCGATGCGGATGCCGACACGGACGCGGACGTCGGGCCCGACACGACGGGCGACGGCGACGACGACACCGGCGCCGACGCCGCCACTCCGCCCGCGGACGGGTCGGGGTGCGGCTGCCGCGCCGCCGGCTCCGGCTCGTCGGGCGCCGCGGCCTGGTTCGCACTGCTGCTCGGGATCCTGGCCCGCCGTCGCCGCCGCCTTCCGAACGCGTGACCGCGCCCCGCCCGGTCGCCCTTCCCCATGCCTGGATCTCGTAGGGCGCGGCGGGCTACCCTCGGTCGATGGCCTGCCGTCGTGTCGTCCTCGCCGCACTCCTCTCGCTCGTCCCGGCGCTGCTCCTCGGCGCCTGCCGGCGCGGGGACGGCGCCGCTGCCGCGCCGGACGTGCCCCGTCCGGCCTGCGACGCGTCGTCCGTCGAGTCGTTGATGCGCTGTGTCGAGAAGGAACGCTGGGCGGAGGACCTCGCCTTCGTCGCGCAGCCCCGCGTCCCCGGCTCGAAGCACTGGCAGGCGGTGCAGGACCTGTGCGCCGCGCGGTTCGCCGAGCACGGTTACGCCGTCGAGCGACACGACTACGGCACCGGCATCAACGTCCTCGGGGTGCTCGCCGGGGAGTCGCCCGAACAGGTGGTGGTCTCCGCGCACTACGACCACATCCCCGACTGCTCCGGCGCGGACGACAACGCCTCCGGCGTGGCCGGGGTGCTCGAGACCGCCCGCGTGCTCGCCGCCGGCCGCTGGCGCCGCACGCTGGTCGTCGCCTGCTGGGACCAGGAGGAGGACGGGATGATCGGCTCGCGCGCCTGGGCCGCCCGGGCGCGGGAGCGGGGCGAGGCGATCGCCGCGGCGTTCATCTACGAGATGATCGGCTTCCGGGTCGACGCGCCCGACTCGCAGCGCCTGCCGCCCGGCAGCGAGTTGCTGTTCCCGGCGGTCGTGGCCGGGATCGCCGAGCGCGGGAATCGCGGCGACTTCCTCGCGGCGATCGGCGACCGCGGGTCGCACGAGGCGCTGGCCGTGTTCGAGCGGCGGGCCGGGGAGGCCGGGCTGCCGGTGTTGACGATCGAGCTGTCGCCGCTCCTGCAGCGGGCCGCCGCGGCCGCGGACCTCGACCGCTCCGACCACTCCGCCTTCTGGCGCACCGGCTACCCGGGGATCATGCTCCCCGACACCGCCGACTTCCGCACCCCGCACTACCACTGCGACCTCGGCGACGACGCGGCGGAGACCCTCGACGC
>CAZMRP010000364.1:0-5773 GCA_964568275.1 uncultured Myxococcales bacterium | reverse complement strand
AGCATCGGTTTCCTCCGGCGCGAGAGCTACTCGAAGATCGGCGGCGACGGCGGGTAGTACTCGGCCGGCGGCGGGTACCACTCCTCGGCCGGCGGTCCGTAGTAGCCGCCCTCGTAGGGCGGCGGCGCGTAGAACCCCGCCTCGTATCCCGGCGGGTAGTACTCGGCCGTCGGCCCCGGGTGGTGGATCGGCGGCGGGGCCGAGCCGGTCCAGCCGGTTTCCTCTTCCTGGTAGTTCACCTGGCGGTGGGCCGGGCCGCAGCCGGTGTTGGCCAGGGCGATCAGCAGGGCGGCGACGCGGAACTTCTCACGGTTGATTTCCATGCTCCCTCCGAACGCGACGCGGCAGGGATCATGGCCCGAAGCGCGCCGGGAGGCAAGCCTCTCGCGTGGCGCGGGCTACGGCTTCGCCGCGGCCTTGACCCGCGGGTGGTCCTTCCAGGCGGGCATCGTCGCCAGGTGCGCCAGCGTCCGGCGCTCCAGCTCGGCGCGCGAGGCCTCTGGCTCGCGGCCCGCCTGCCACCGCACCATCCGCTCGAAGCGCTCCTCGAACGACTGCAGCTCGCCGCGCTCGTCCACGCAGTGGCGGCAGTAGCGGCCCTGTTCGATCGGCAGGCCGCAGCTCTCGCACGGGGGGTTCGTCCTGGTGCTCATCGTGCCTCCTCGAACAGCCGGCGCTCGAGCGCCGCCCAGTCGTTGACCGCGCCGAGCCGGGAAAGCACGGCGAACAGCCCGAAGCGGATGCGGAACAGGAACACCAGCCGGCCGGGCAGGCGCAGCCGGGCCAGCGCCAGCTTGTCCCGCGCGGCCTGGCCCAGCTCGACGACGATCCGGCCGTCGATCCGGTGCGGCCCGGGGGTGAGCAGCGGTCCGAAGAAGCCGCGCAGCAGCCGGCGCAGGTGCTCGTAGGTCTTGTCGTTCGACGACGGCTCGGCGCCCAGCCCGCGCAGCGCGTCGCAGATCGCGGCGCGGTCGTCCTCGCGCACCGCCTGGGCCAGCGCGGCGAAGGCCCGGGCGACCTCGGGCTCGAACACGCGCACGCAGCCGTAGTCGAAGACCACGACCCGGCCGTCGTCGCGGAAGCGGTAGTTCCCCGGGTGCGGGTCGGCGTGGAACAGCCCGTGGCGGTACAGCGTGCCGACGTAGAAGTCGAACAGCGCGGCGCCGGCCCGGTCGCGCTGCTCCTGGGACGCCGTCGTGCGGAACGGCTCGAAGTCGCGACCCTCCTCCCAAGACGTCGTCAGCACGCGCCGGGCGCACCAGCCGTCGTGGACCCGCGGCACGACGACGACCGGGTGGCCTTCGTAGAGCCGGCCGAACAGCCGCTGGCGCTCGGCCTCCAGCGCGTAGTCGCACTCCTCGAGCAGTCGGGCCTTCATCTCGTCGACGAAGTCGCGGGCGGTGGCGCCCATCCCCGGCGCCATCGCGCCGGCCATCGCCGTGGCGAACGAGGCGACCCGGAAGTCGGAGCGGATCGCCTCGTCGATCGCCGGGTGGCGCACCTTGACCGCCACCTCGGCGCCGTCGGGCAGGCGGCCGCGGTAGACCTGCCCGATCGAGGCGATCGACACCGGCTCGGGGTCGAGTCCGGCCCAGAGGGTCGCCCCGCGCGTTCCCAGGTCCTCCCGCACGACCCGCTCGACCTGCGCGCGGGGCGTGGCGGGCGACTGGGTCTGCAGCAGGCTCAGCAGGCCGCGCATTTCCTCGGGCATGTCCAGCTCGAGGTAGCTGACGATCTGGCCGAACTTCATCGGCAGGCCCTTGAGGTCGCCGAGCTGCCGGACCAGCGCCTCGAGCTTCTTCAGGTCGCGGGGGGTGACCTCGGCGTCGGCCCCGCGCCGGCCGGCCTGGAGCATCCGGCGCGCCAGGCCGGCGCCGCCGCCGAGCAGCCGCGTGAAGCGGCCCAGTCCGCGTCCGGGGCCCTTCTGCGATTCGCCCCGCAGGAGGTCCAGGAAGCCCGCTTTGTGTTCGTCGCGCTCGTCGGTCATCGCCGCGGACGCTACCAGCGGTCGGCGCGCCCCGCAACGCCGGCGCCCGCCGTCCCGGGCCGCGAGGGTTCAGCGGTGGCGCGCGTCCGCGGCGGGTTCGAGGCCGTCCATGCGGCAGCCGGCGACGACCAGCAGACCCAGCACGAGCGCGTTTCGGCTCAACCGTTTCCTGATCCTCGGGGTCATTCCGGGATGATCGGGCCATCCGCCGAAGTGAGGCGCTCAACGTCCGTCCGCGCGGCGAATTCGAGAACGACACGCCCGGGGGCTTCGATGATGAACATGGGCGATGAGGGGGAGAGATAGGGGATCCTGGCGCCGAGGTCGATCGCGGCCTGGAGCGGGCAGGCCCTGCAGCGTTCGCTGCGCGAGCGCAACAGCGTGAGGCGTTCCTCCAGCGGCAACGTCGTGATCTCCTCGTTCGACAGCGTGCACATCCAAGGTGGGTCATACCGAACCTGGACGCCCCAGGCGCCGACCTTCCCGGGCTCCAGGCGGTCCAGGTACTCCGGTCCGCCGAACTTCGGCGCCGGATCCTCCGTACCGACCGGTGGGCAGTCGACCGCCGGTTCGAGGTCGTCGCTTCGAGTTGCCCCGTCCCCAGCGGGTTCGAGGCCGTCCATGCGGCAGGCGCCGACGGCCAGCACGACCAGCACGAGCGCGTTTCGGCTCAACCGCTTCATCATGTCCGCTCCCTTCTCTTCGCTCACTGGATGTCCGCCGGCGGACCGTCCGCATCATCACGAGCTTCGTCTTCCCAGTACCACGCGAAGTAGACCGTGCGGCGCGACGCGCCCTGCTCCCAGGCACTGGGGGGCGCGTCGAAGCAGTTCAGCTCGAGCTTCCAGCATCGTCCGCCGACTCCGCCGCTCCGGAAGATCCGCTTCTTCGTGTCGTACGAGACGTCGGCCTGGGCGGCGTACGCCCCACAGGTCGTCACGATCGCGATCGTGATGTCGGCCCCGCCCGCCCCGCCGGCTCCCTGGTTCGGTTCCATCCACCAGACGGCGACCGACAACCGATCCGCCGTCGCGGGCAGGGCATTGCCGCCGTTGATCGGCACGCTGACGATCTGTCCGTCGTTGACCGCGGTGCTCCCGGTGGCCCGACCCCAGGGCGCGTCCATCCCGGCGTCGGTGAACAACCGAGCCCGGAATCGGCCGCCGCCCCACAATTCGTCGAAGCCGTTGGTGCGGAACCCGCCCGATTCCGACCGGCGGTCGGTCATCAAGAGCAGCGTGACGTAGCTGTTCGGCGGGTGGTTGACGAACGCCGCCGGCGTTCCGGTGGACAACCACCAGTCCCGAAGATTCGCGAACGCACCCAGCAGTTGGGGCGCCGAGCAACTCGTGCCCCCGCACTCCAAGTAGCCTCCGAAGTGGTTGGGGACGAAGTACAAGGCGCCCGGGGCCACGGTGGCCAGGATCGTCCGGCTCCCACCGAGGTAGGGATAGCCGCCGCGGCTGGAACTCGTCCGGATCGGTCCCGTTCGCACGTCGTTGGACGTCCCGAAGTACGAGTCCAGCGTCGCGCCGACCGTGAATGAGGTCGCGGCGCCCCCCGGAGCGGTGACCGTGCAGGCGTTCGGATCGGCGTGGCCGCTGTTGCCGGCCGACTTGGTGAAGAAGACTCCGCCATTGCGGAAGACGTCGTTGACCTTGGATGAGTAGTCCCCGGTTCCAGCGCAGGGATCCGGTTCCAGCGAAGTCTGGTTGGAGAAGTTCAGCCCATCCACAAGCAACTCGGCCGCCTTGTCCATCGCACGGTAGAAGGCATCCTCCAAGCTGCTTCGCACCTCGATCAGAACGAGGCGGGCCTCGGGCGTGATCCAACTCCCCTTGGGGCGATTCGGGGCCGAAATGCCCGGGTCCTGCCCGTCGGTCAGGTCGCCCGCCGCGATGGCCGCCATCTTCGTTCCGTGGTCTCCGGGTGGCACGCCGAAGTCGGCCTTCATCTGGCAGGGACTGACGGAGCAGTCCCACATCGACGCCACGCGGGTGAGGGGTCCGGCGTCCTCCTTGAACGCAAGCACATCGTCCTCGAAGTACTTGTCGATGATGGCCAGCGTGATGTCGCCGTACGGATGTCGCGTCGGGTTGGCGCGCTCCCCGTCGAACCCGTAGTCCCAGTACTGCTTGATCTGTTGTCCCACGCGAACGGCGTCGCCATCGATGTAGTCGACCTCCGGGACGATCTCACCGACAAGGGAGACGGTGCGGACCTCCGGGTGGCGGGTGAGGGCAACCAGCAGTTCCGGCGGCGCCTCCACCAGCAGGGCGCTGCCGGCCCAGAAGCGCTCACGAACGCGTGCTCCCCGCTCGGTGAGCCAGTCGATCATCTCCTCCTGGAGCGCGTGGGTTTCCCGCTTGTACTCCTGCGTCAGCGCCCAGCGGACCTCCCACGTCTCCTCGTCGGTCAGCCGTTCCGTCCACCGGCGAAGCTCGGCTTCCACCGTCGGATTGAAGTCGGGCTGGGCCAGCAGCGAGACGATCGCAGGAACCGGCTCCCCGGCAGGAAGCGCAGCCAGAGAGGCGACGACCGGGTCGGCGTCGCTCAATGCGAACGGAGCCGGCTCCACGGGGTCGACCTCCGTCCACGGTCGAGGGTCGACCAATGGACGGGCTTCGACGGGCACCGTCCGGAGCGACATCGTGTGCGGCCCGCGCTCGTCCGCCGTCGATTGCTCGTACAGGACCGCCAGCGGCTCGCCGTCAGGTCCTGCGTGCCGGTCAAGCCCCAGGATGCCCCGTCGTCCGTCGGGCGACTCGACGACCAACGTGCCCGCGGTGTACTCGTCCACCACGAGGCCGTCCTGTTCCACCTTGGCCCAGACGTACAGCGGCCCGGACACGATCGCCGCCGCGACCTGTCCCGCCGCTAGCTCACCTGGGGGGGGGGGCTGCATCGCAGGCCACGAGCAGGACGAGCACCGGCAGTGCGAGGACCTGCGGTCCGCCCCGCCGAAAGCGGCCGCCACAGGACTCCTTCACCTCTCTCCTCGCCATCATTTCTGTCCCGCCCCGGGGATGGCCATCTCCCCGCCAATGCCGTACCAACCAACCAGAACTGTGGGACGACACAGTGACCAAGTCAAGGAGCTTCCCGACAGGAGTTTCCCGGCCGGACGGCGGGCAGAACCACGCGTCGTGGAGACGCCGCGAGCAACTGTGCAGTCGTCACCGCTGGCGAGCCCCGGCCCTCGGGTCTGAGCTCTCGCCGAGGAGCGACCGAGAAGGTCAGCGCCGCCGGCTGACAGCGGCGCGCTGCAACTCCTCGGCGTCGGAGAACGGCACGGTCTTCGTGCCGATGGTCTGGGTCCGCTCGTGGCCCTTGCCGGCGACGATCAGCACGTCGGCGGGCTGCGCGCCGCGCAGCGCCAGGGCGATGGCCCTTGCGCGGTCCAACTCGCGCGTCCAGTGTGCCCGTGGAGCGGGAACGCCCGCCGCAATCGCATTCGCGATTCGCTCCGGGTCCTCGCCGCGGGGATTGTCGTTGGTCAGCACCACTTCATCCGCCCGCTGGTCCGCGATGACCCCCATCTGCGGCCGTTTCCCCTGGTCGCGGTCGCCGCCGCAGCCGAAGACGCACCACACCCGCCCGCCGGACCCGGCCGCCAGCTCCCGCGCCAGGTCGAGCGTCCGCGCCAGGGCGTCCGGCGTGTGGGCGTAGTCCACCACCGCCAGCGGCTCGCGCAGCACCACCTGGAACCGCCCCTCGACGCCGGCGAAGCCCTCGAGCCCCGCGCGGATCGTCGCGGCGTCGTAGCCCAGCCCGCGGGCCGCCAGC
>CAZMRP010000363.1:0-5778 GCA_964568275.1 uncultured Myxococcales bacterium | reverse complement strand
GCGTCCGGAAGTCGTCGAGGACCTCGAACAGCTCCTCGCGCGTCGGCGGCTCGGCCGGCCGGAAGACCACGCCGTCGCCGCGCGCCGCGCGGAACAGGCCGTCGAGCGCGACGAGGTGGAAATGCACGTTGAGGTTGAGCGAGCCGCCGGCGCGCTGGACGAAGTCCACGGCTCCACCACGGCCGACGCCGCGGAACCGTCGTTGGAGATATCGGAACACGGCGCCGGCCCAGAGCCGGCCGAAGGCCCGGACGACGTCGTGGCGGAACGCCGCCAGGCTGCGCAGCTCGAACGGAAGGCGCTACCCCCGGAGACTGTTCCGGGGCCGACCTGCCCGGCATCCGCGTCGCCCTGCGCGGCTCCGCCCGCACAAGCTGGCGGCGGGAGGCCGCGTGACGCCGATCCACGCACTTAGTTTCTTTCCATACGCGTGCGACACGGGCATGCGGACGCGCCTCCGCACGCGCCGGGACGGGAGATACGCGCATGTTAGATTCACCACCCGCTTGACGGCGCGGAAGGAAGCGGCAAAGTGGGCGTGGGGGAGGAAGGTGCCGGGATGCCGCTCTTGACGATCAGGAAACTCGCACGGCAGCTACGAGCGCGCACCGCGCTGCTGCGGAGCGCGGTCGACGCCGGTCTGCTGCGACCGGCTCGGGTCCGGGGCCGCGGTGCGAATCGCTACATACGGCTGTTCGATCTGGGGGAGGCCCGTGCGGCGCGGGACCAGATCGCCGCCGCGTTCGAGAGCGGCGCGATCCAGCCGCGTGGGGTCCGGTCGCATCGACGTCGCGGTGGACCGGGCGCGGCGTCCGGCGACGCCGGGTCCGTCGGCGTCGATGCCCCTCGTCGAGTCGCGGAGGTCGAGTCGGCCGCGGGTCACGGTGGGATCCCGCGACTCGACTGTCGGGAGTGTACCGACCGCGACCTCTTGGAGCGCCTGAACAGGGACGCGGCCATCGAGGAGTTCAAGCGGGACCTACTGGGCAGATAGGTGTCCTGTGTATACATCGCACACGTCGTATGCAAGTCGCCTGTATCTCAACAGAAACGACCGGGCCAAGCTTGACAGCGCGAGGCCCGCTCTGTAGTATGTAGCTGTCCCGCGCGAGTGGCGCTCGCCGGGACCCGGGCTGGATGTGGCAGCCATGATGGATATACACTACACCATCACATACCGCAAGTACGACCTGCACGCCGTCGCCGTCCACACATATGCCTACAGTGTGCCGTCGTGCCTGGGCGGGGGCAAAATGCAGGTCGCCCCACCCGCCGTCCAGGTCGCCGTCCACACATATGCCTACAGTGTGCCGTCGTGCCTGGGCGGGGGCAAAATGCAGGTCGCCCCACCCGCCGTCCAGGTCGCCGTCCAGGTCGCCGGCCGTCGATCACTTACCCGGCGTCCGGGTGCCGGCCGTCGTGGCGTCCGTCGTGCCGCCCGTCGTGTCCGACGATATGGGACGTGCGCCGGACCGACACGCGGCGGCGATGATCCACCACCATCACCCGTCAGCGTAGTCGACCGTACACGGGGCGCGGGGTCGTGGCCCACGCCCGGCGGGGCGCGTACCGGCGACGGTGCGGTCCTGGCGGGTGCGGTATCCCGTGCGGGATGCCGTGCCCCGTGTACGGTCGACCGCCCCCTCGCCGGGTGCGACCCCGCCCCCACGCGGGGGGGTCGGGGGGGGCAGCGCCCCCCCGTGGCGAGCGGTGCCGGTCGGTGGTCGGGCACGGGTCCTGGTATATCCCGTGCCCGCGACGCCATTTGGCGATCTAACCACTGGAAATCACTAGACCGTAATCAGCGGTCGTTGAGAGGTGCGGCATGAGCGCGGCCGATCTCGATGTGCGGATCGTCGGACAGGGTGTCGACGGCATGGCGTTCAACGTCGACGGCTGGCTCGATGGTGCTGCGTACTCGCTACTCGACGACTGGCGATCCGCGGCTGCGTTGGCCGAGGAGCGTCATGGGCTGCCGGTGGTGGTGGAGTGGGCGGGCCGGTCCCTGACGATGCACTCGACCGGGGCGCGTGGCGGCTGGCGATATGTGCTGCGGTCGGACGACTACAGGGTGCTGGTGCGACCTGCGCCGCGCGTCGAGCGACGATCCGGCGAGGAGCATGTGGTCGACCTCGTCATGCAGGTGCAGGCGAGCGCGGAGTGGTGCTGGCGGGAAGGGCATCGGGCCGTCGCGGAGGCCGTCGAGGAGTGGGTGTCGGCGGTCGGCGTCCGCGATCTGTCGCTACACCTGGGTCGCGTCGACCTCTGCGTCGACTTCCAGGCCGACGTCGATCTCGCCACTCCGACGTGTCCGCTCGACAAGACGGGCGCGTGGGTCACTACGGCAGCACTGACCCGTGCAGATCATCGCCGGGGCCAGCGGTGGAACGGTTCGACGTGGGGCAAGCGCCCCGGCCTCCTCGTTCGTCTGTACGACAAGACCACGGAGATCCGCACCGCGAGCCGCAAGACGTGGTTCCGCTCCGTGTGGGAGCGGTCGGGATGCTACGATCCGAAGCGCCCCGTCCTGCGCCTCGAAGTCGCGGTCCCGCGATCCGTGCTGCGCGACTGTGAGCGGGGTCGCGCCGCGTCGCCCGCGGCGTGGTGGCCTCGCCTGCCTGCGCTCTGGCGCAGGACGCTGCGACGGACGCTCCGGCTCGCCACGGCGACTCGGGACACCCACCGCGACAGGTGGCCGACCCACCCGCTGTGGCGGGTGCTGTCGGAGCGACCCATGTTCGGCGAGGTAGCGATGCACGATGTAGTGCCGGTCGCGGCGTCGGGGGCCGAGGTGCGTCGCGCGATGGCGGGGGTCGTCGGATACCTCCGCCTGCTCGCGGTCGCGTCCGGTGTGCCCGTCGAGGACCTGCGGACCGATCCCGAGGCGGTCATGGCGGCCTGCGCGATCCTCATGCGGGAGTTCCCCGCATACTGGCAGAGCTACCAGCGCCGGACTCGTGCCCTCGTGACGTGGAGAGAGACGGTGGCGGATCGGCGGGCGCTGGCGGGCGATGCGTTGTCCCCGCGCGCCGCGGGGGAGACGTAGATGCGCGCCGCGATCTACGCCCGCGTCTCGACGCCCGACCAGCACCTCGACGTGCAGACCGACGAGTTGCGCCGCTACGTCGTGGCGCGGGGCTGGACGCTCGCCGCGTCGTGCGAGGACCGGGGCGTTAGCGGATCCCGCGACCGTCGCCCCGGCCTCGACGACCTGATGGCGGTGGTCCGGCGTCGGCAGGTCGACGTGGTGGTCGTCGCCGCCTTCGACCGCTTCGCCCGTAGCGTTCGGCACCTGCTGACGGCCCTGGACGAGTTCCGGGCGCTGGGCGTCGAGTTCGTGTCGGTGCGCGAGCAGATCGACACGTCCACGCCGCTCGGCCGGATGGTGTTCACGGTCGTCGCTGCCGTCGCAGAGCTTGAACGGGAGGTGATTCGGGAGCGCGTCCGGGTCGGTATCGCGGCCGCCCGGCGACGTGGGGTCCGTCTCGGCCGCCCGCGGCGCGTGTTCGACCTCGGCCGGGCACGGGCGATGCTCGCCGCCGGAGCCAGCCAGCGGGCCGTGGCTCGGGCGCTCGGGCTGGGGGACGCAACGCTACGGGCGGCCCTCCGCCAGCGCGCGGAAACCCCGTTGGCGGCGACGGGCCACGGCGCTGCGGAATCACCCACGACCGCACCCCCCGGCGCGCCGCGCGGATTGGAGTAGGTAGTGGCGCACGGGCGGCATCGGCGAGGGACGGGGCGACGCGGCACGGCGGCCGCTGCCGTGCTCCCGGTCCCTCGGACCGCCGCTACTGCTGACTCTGCGACAGGTCTTGACACCCCCCCATCGTCCAATCCTGGATCGGGCCTGCCAGCCGACGATCCGCGTCGTCCGCTGCTCGACCTGATCGCGGAGCAGATCGCCGCCGAGATGCTGGGCGGCCGGGGAGGTGCCGATGCCACGACGGACTGATGCGGCGACCGCGGCGGAGCGGGTCGAGGTCTGGACCTATGCCCGGTACTCGTCCGACCGGCAGCACGACCGCAGCATCGCGGACCAGGAGCGCTCCTGCGCCGAGACGGGCGCGCGGCTCGACCTGCTGCCGCCGTCGCGTAGCTTCCGCGACGCGGCTCTATCCGGCGCGTCGATGTCGAGGCGCGTCGGACTCCATGCGTTGCTGGCCGCAGCGGCGCAGCCGCCGCCGCGGGGCACACGCCGCGTCCTTATCGTGGAAGCCCTCGACCGCCTCGGACGCAACATGTACGACAGCTTCGAGATCGTGCGGTGCTTGCACCGCGAGGCCAAGATGCGGATCGTCACCACCGACGGCCGCGACTCCGACGCCCCCGCGTTCAAGGCAATGTTGCTGGCCGACTCCTTCGTCGCGGACGTGTTCCTGGACAATCTCCGCACGCACGTCAAGCGGGGCCTCGAAGCCCGTGTGCGAGAGGGGCGGTGGACGACCAAGGTCCCATTCGGATACTCCCTCGTCGACGGCCGCCTCGTCGTCGCACCCGACCGTGCGACTGACTTGCGGCGCGCCTTCGAGTTTGTGGCCGACGGCCTCGGCACCTACCAAGCGCTTCGGCGGCTACATGCGGAGGGCGTCGGCGTGACGTACGACCAGTTGCGCGGCCGCCTCCGCAATCCGATCTACCGGGGCGATGTGTACTATCGCAACAAGGTCGTCCGCCACGACGAGGCGCTACGGCTCGTGTCCGATGACCTGTGGACGCGCGTCCAGACCAGTCTACAGCGCCGCGCGGAGTGGAACGCCGCCAATCGTCGGCCCGGGTCCAACCTGCTGCGGGGTGGCACGATGGCGAGGCGTGCGCCGCTGTCCGGACTGTTCACCTGCGGGCTGTGCGGACACGCCATGACCGTCGTCAGTGGCGCACGGTCGAGACAGGATGGCGGCTATCAGCGGCGCTACGGCTGCGCGCGGGCGATCCCGAATCACTACTGCGAGATGCGAACCACCTTCCGGGCGGACCTGTTGGATCGAGCCGTCGTGCAGGTCGTGCTCGACACGATTCTCGACCCGCAGGCGACCGACTATGTGGTGCGCGAGGTGCAGCGCCGCGTCGCCACGGCCGACTCGCGGGTGGCAGGCCAGCGCCGCAGGGTCGAGCGGGAGACGCGCGAGACTGAGGCCCGCCTCCAGCGGTGCGTCGACCACGTTGAGGTGCATGGCCCGTCCGAGACGATGCAGGCTCGCATCGCGGACCTGGAGGCTCGGCTGCGCGACCTGCGGACGCTGGCGCAGGAGGTGCGCCCGGTGGGGGGGCAGGTCGCCGTGTTGCGGGCGACGGTCATGCCGTACCTCCAACGCGTAGCCGAGATGCTCCGCACCGGCGACTCCGCTCGTCTGCGCGCCGGGCTGGAGCAGGTCGTGGCCGACGGCGTGATCGTCCCGGTCGGCGACGGGGAGTCGCGGGCGACGTTCCTGGTCGCGCCGTTGGGCGTACTGCGGGAGATCGCAATCTCCGGGGCCAAGGGAGCGAGAGGACCCACTGCCGCAGCGGCACGTTCGGCAACACCCGGTCGGTCAGGTGGGCTGCGGTATTCGACATCCGTCGGCCCGCGCACGACGGGCAGGTGCCGCGCCGTTTGCAGGAGAACGGCACGAGCAGCACGTGCCCGCAGCCCGGGCACGCCGTGCGGACGAAGCCGAGCGACAGGTCGCCGCAACGGAGGTACTCCTGGAACTCGCGGACGACGTATCGAGGCAACGGCTTGTCATACTGCCCATTCCGGCCATCGCGATCACCCGTTCCGGGCGATGGCGATCACGCGTT
>CAZMRP010000362.1:0-5788 GCA_964568275.1 uncultured Myxococcales bacterium | reverse complement strand
ACTCAACTGGCCGAATTCAGAGACTCACTGATCGGGCACGACGGAACTCTGGAGCCCTGGCTAGGCGGGGAGTCGTTTCCGCAGGATACACTGATTGCCTGGCTCACGAAGGCACAGCGGTCATACTCCTCGCACAGCATGTGCCACCGCCCCGATGCCGATTCCATCCAGCCGAAGGCATGGCCCAGCTCGTGCTGCACGGACCTGGCGCCAGCCCGGCTGAGGCGCGTCCGGTGGTGCCTCGCGGAGGCCGCGTGGTGCATGCTTGTGTTTGGGAAGTCGGGCGCGCCACACCCGGAGGAGGGCGAGGCCGGCGCGCTACTCCTCATCTGCGGCACAGCGGAAGCCCCGCTCGGGAACTCCCGAATCGATGTGCACGCCGGCGCCTCGGCTCCAAACCCGGGCGGAGTACTCATCGAACCACACCGATCCTCCACGCTCGACCGCGAGCCTCGATGCGGGGAAGGCCGGGTCGACGCATGGTGTACCGCACGCGGTGAGGCGGTCGGCGACGAACTCGTCCGCCGTGTACTCGGTCAGGTTGCCTCCCAGATCCTCCACCCCGTAGGGACTCCGGTCGTACGGTTCAGCACCGACGGGGAACGGGTTGGTCGGAGGCCATGTCTCTGGCCTGGGGCACCCAGCCCAGCGCGTCCCCACCTTCGGCATGGTTTCGCAGGTCGGCACTTCGTTGCCCCAAGGGTAGAGCCGCTGTTCGTCCTCGGGCCCGCAGGTTGCCGGAGGTACCACCTCGCAGCCGCCTCGCGCAGCCTTCTCCCACTCCGCCTCGGTCGGCAGCCGCCGGTCGATCCACTCGCAGTACCTGCCGGCCTCCTCCCATGTCACGCAGTTCATCGGAAGCAGGTCGCCCTCCGGGGACGGAGGCGGTACGAAGTCTCGGCGGCAGGACTCCGGCCAGCGACAGACCCCCGCTTCGGCGCAGAGCCGGTACCGACCAACGGATACCTCGAACCTATCAATCCGGTACGCCGACAGGAAGACCTCGAAAGACGGGTACGCGTACATCGGGGCGTCCGGATCGTTGCTGCCAAGAACGAAGGGCCCCTCCGGAATCGCGACCGTCTCACATTCCGGATAGGGACAGCGATCCGACAGGGCGGACTCGTAGCATCCCAACAGGATGCACGCCCAGAACACTGCGACAAGCCGAGTCATCATCGGGACTCCCATCGCGTGAATGCGTCCTCCAGGAACGCGCGACAGCGGTTGCAGAAGCCAACCGTGCCGAGGCCCATGATGCAGTGGTCGGCGCGGTCGGTGGACGCTCCCAGGCGCGGGCCAAGCGGCGCACCCAGGCAACTCGGCCAGGTTCTCCCGAACGTCCCGTCGGGGCACATGCTCAGCGGTTGGAGGGTGCAGGTGGCGTCCTCTTCCGTCCACCAGCCGCCGGACGCCTCGCTCGGTGGTTCGTCGTTCCCGCACGCGACCCCGGCAGCCTGCTCGCGATAGACGCAGTTGTCGTATTCCTCGCAGAGCATGTTCCAGCGGCCCGACACGGCCTCCATCCAGCCAAAGAGGTGCCCGAGTTCATGCGGCACGGACTTCGGCGAGGCGATGGCCGCGGACAGCAACTCCCCGATGAAGGCCACGCTGCCGCAGGCCCCCGGCGGACAGCCGCCGTAGTCGCCCCATCTCCAGCCTGCCACCCCGAGCCAGACGTTGACATCCCGATACGCGCAGAGGTACGCGGAGCCCCCGGTGCATCCGGCGGCAACGGCATTGGCGACTTCGCGCGTCCAGTAGCCGTGCAGCGCGGCGACCAAGTTGCGGTCGAGCGCCCTGTACGGCCAACTCGGGTTGCCGGCGGAAGAACCGTCCGATCCGATCCATCTCGGGTGATCGCTCCAGTGCTCCGGAAACCACATCGGCACGACGCGGTAGCAGCGCGTGCCGTCCAGGCCCGAGGCGTACGCGAAGTCGGCGACGCGCTCGCGGCACGCCGCGGAGAAGACCCTGCGGTAGAGCGCCTCCTCACCGGCCGGAGGCACCGGCCAGTCGAACGGCAGGCAGCCTACCGTGATCGGCACGGGTGTCGCCGGACAGTTGCACGCCCCCGCACTGCAACCGTGAGAGCAGACGATGGAACGGTGCGGTCCCCCGGGACTCGACGGCGGAACGACCTCGATCAGCACGTCCCCCTCGCAGCGATCGGCTTCGCCACCGAAGGAGCCGACCTCGCAGGGGTTGCCGAAGTCCGGGTCACGCGAGATGCACGCCGCGTTTCGCACGTCCAGGGACGCCAACGCCACATGGTTCCCGCCGCCCGTCGAGCATCCGTAGACGCACGTCGTCGTGTCCTCGAGAAGATGGCGGCAGAAGGGGTCCGCCGTGGTATCGGCGTAGTAGCGGTCGTGCAGGCGACCGGAGTAGGGCTCGCAGGAATCTTCCGAACCGGGGACGAGGTGCTCGTGCTCGCGGTCGCAGGTCTTCGGAACGACCTCCATCCCGGATGGGCTCCCGGCGACGTCGACGTCCGCCAGGCCGGCGGTGGCCACCACCTGTGCCGGCCCGACCACCGCGGCGGCATCCGGCGGGACGTCACCCTGCACCATGACGTCGTCGAGGGTCGCCGTGTAGGCGCCCGTCGCCGGCTCGTCGGTGGGCGCCGCGAAACGCGCCAGCGTCGTCGTGGCTCCTCCGCTGGTCTGCGCCAGTGCGAAACGCACGCGATAGGTCGCGAGGAGGTGACCGAAGACCCGGATCCGTTCCCCCGGCGTGAAGGTCGCATCACCGTCCGGGCTCTCGACCCGCGCGACCGTTGGACCGCGGAAAGTGAAGGGAACCCGCGTCACCTCGGTGATGCTGCCGAGGTCTCCGGGGGCGGTGTCCGTGTAGGACACGATCGCCTCGACCGATGCTCCCGCCACCGGGCCGGGGATGCCCGACGTGGGCGGCACTTCGGGCAGATCCCCGCTGAACCACCATCCCGGCCGGGCACCGACGGGCAGGGAAAAACCGATCAGCCAGTCGGCACCCTGCCGGAACCGGACCTGCCACCGGCGGCTGATCTCCGCCGGCGGCGGGATCGTCATGCCACAAGCACCGCACACGATCGGGATCGAGCGAGTTGCCCGGAACAGGGGCCAGTCGGCGCTCGGTGCGCAGGAAGGCGGAGCCTCGATGGGGGCCGATGGCGTCTCGCGGCCGCAGGCAAACACGTTGCCGACGTAGTCCGGGTGCGGTCGGTTGATCAAGGCCTGGATGGCCATCCAGGCGTTGCCCAGGCGAAGCCGTGCGAGTTCCGGACCGGGGATCACGCTGCGGTCGATCACGGGGGCAGGGTCGATCGGAATCGGAGGGTCGGGGTCGATCGGGACGGGGCCGCGTGGTTCGGTCTCCGCCGGCGGGAGCGGCGGCAGCAGGTCGAGACCGGCGAGATCCACCGACAGCCACCCGCGCACGAAGAGCGCCTGCGAGTGGACCGGCCTGCCCCGGTCGTCGCGCCCATCCCACCACAGCCCGGGAGATGCGAGCACGTCCTCCCAGCCGGCGGTCGTCGCCGTCGAGATCGGGTAGAGCCCGCGCAGTTCGCGGACCTGCTTGCAGGTTCGTGGGTCGGCGAGTTGGATCACGTATCGGAGCGCGTAGGTCTGCGGGCCCGGACCCACCGCGGGGACCTCGCCGGCGTACTCGAGCTTCCCCGCCCTCCCGCTCGGTGCGCGTGCCAGCGAGAAGTTCGTCGCGGCGATCGCGGGCCGGCCAGGTCGAACCGTCGCATCCTGGGGTGGCACGTCCGGCGCCCTCGGAAACTCGACCGGCATTGCCTTTCCAGCCTGGAACAGCACTTGGAACGAGAACTCGGTCAGGGCCGGTGTCGGGTCGGTGGTCCCTTCGGTCGGCTTGCCGGAGGCTTCGAAAGTCAGGACGTGCTTCCCCGGGGCCACCGGCCGCCGTTCGCGAATGACGGTATGCCGATCGTTGAACCGCTGATTGTCGATCAAGGGTTGGCCGTCCAGATAGACGGAGCCCGAGGCGACCCGGCTCCGGCGGTCTGCGGCGCCGTTGAACAACGCCACGCAGACCGCCCCCTCTTGGGGCACGTCGAACTCGACCGACTCCTTGCCGGACCGATCCTGCGCGGCCCCGGCGATTGCCGAAGCGTGATCGGTCGCCCCGACCCAGACCGTGCGTCCAGGCACGATCGGCGTTCCCGCCACGCAGGGTTCCGGAACCACGAGGCCAGCGTCCGGCGATTGGTAGGGAGCAGCAGCGAAGCCGCATCCTGGTACGCTGGGGTTCCCATCGAAGCGCGGCAGGCCTTCCAACCCCGACGTGCTGACGGCGACGGTATCGATGTACCAGCCGGGGCGGCGGGCGAGGCCGCCGAGGAAGCGGAAGCGCACCCGGAGCTCCCCGTGGACGTACGCCGACACGTCGAACACCTCGAACCGCCAGCCGCTCGGCCGGTCCTCCGGCGTGACGAAGCCGTCGTGCCGTCCGCCCGCCGCGAGCGGCGCCAGGCGCACCGGCCCGCCGTACCCGCGCGTCGGGACGACCTCCACCCACTGCCGCCCGTCCCACACCTCGACCCACCCGCCCGCGCCGGGCGCGAAGTGGTACCAGTGCCAGAACGACAGGCTCGTCGTCCGCCCCGGGCAGCCGGAGAGATCCATCGGCGGCGACACCAGCTCGGACACCTCGGCCGGATTGTAGAGACCGCTCGGCGCCGTGGCGAAGAGCAGCCCCGAGGCGTCCACGTCGAACTGCGGTCCGTCGCCGACCGGCGCCTCCGGGTAGTCGTCTAGCCTGGTCGCCGGGCCGCAGGCCCAGCTCGAGCCGCTCCCGCGCGCCCCGAACCCCTCGTCGCAGGTCCGGAACGGGAAGCGGATCACCGCGCCGGCGCCGCAGGTCGACAGGTCGGTATCGATCACGTCCTCCACCACGCCGCCGCGGTAGACCTGCACGTCGTCGACGAACCAGCCGTCGCCGGGGGTGTTGGTGCCCAGCCCGGCGTGGAAGCGGACGCGGATCGCAAGCCCCGCCCAACGCGAGAGGTCGAAGAACGACCTGCGCCAGACCCGCTCGATCCGCCGGTCGGTGAACCCCGGCTGCCCATCGAGCGCTGTCCCCGGCGCGACCACGGGTCCATCGTAGCCGCCGATCGGCTCCACCGCCACCCAGCGGTTGGTCTGCGGGTCGGACACCTCGAGCAGCCCGCCGCCCGAGTCGCGCGGGCCCGGAAGCGCCTCGCCGTCGAGCCAGTGCCAGACGGAGAGGGTGAAGACGGTGTCGTTGCTCCCGCCGAGATCGATCTCGGGCGAGGTGAGCGTCGTCTCCGTCCGGCCCGCGGGCGGTTCGGTCATTCCGACCCCCCAGCCGTCCCCCTCGCCGGTCCGATCGCCGCCGGGGCCGCGGACGATGCGCCCGCAGACCCAGGTCGTGCCCGCGATCGACGCGGGACTCCACCCGTCCTTGCAGCCGCGGAAGTCCCACGAGGCGATCACCTCGGCGTCGTCCGCCGGACGCACCGACGGCTGGACCCGTGCAGGAACGCGGCGAGGATCTGCTCGATCCAGACCTCGGAACAACCGCGCGCGTGGATGCAGTGCCGAATCGCAGCACCCAACGCCGCCGCCGTCCTCCGGTCGCACCGCGACCAGATCGGGTCGCGGGCCGCCAACGCCACCCGGGTCAGTGACGGGTGCCGGCCGCAGAAATCGACGAAGGCCGCGAGCAGCAGCGACGGATCGATTCCGTCGGCTTCAGCCCACTTCGCCCCCCCCCCCCCCCCCCCCCCCCCCCCCCCCCCCCCCCCCCCCCCCCCCCC
>CAZMRP010000361.1:0-5808 GCA_964568275.1 uncultured Myxococcales bacterium | reverse complement strand
CGGACGCCGGCGACGTGCCCGGCGAGGGCGGCGACGCCGACGTCGTTCCCGACGGCCGCGACGCCGACGACGGCGCGGACGACGCGCCGTTCGACGGCGGTCCGGGCGAGCCGCCGGAGTGGCTGTGCAACGCCGAGCCGCCGAGCACGCTGCTGCCGCCGGGAACCACCGAGCTGGCGTTCGCGGTGAACAGCAACGAGCCGGCGAGCTGCCGGTGGGCCCTGGGCGCGCCCGTCGAATGGTCGGCGATGACGCCCTTCGGCGACGGCGACGGGACGCGCGCCCACGGCGCGACGTTCACCGGCCTGTCGCCGGACCCCACCGTGGTCCACGAGCTCTACGTGCGTTGCGACCCGCGGCCCGACGAGCTGCTCCACCTCCGCTACCGCGTCCTGGCCGACGTGGACCCCTCGTTCCCCCGCACCGGCAACCTCTGGGGCTGGTGGGGGCTGCGCGAGGTGAGCCTGGAGCATTGCGCGCGGATCGATCTGTTTCTCGGTGCCGAGCCTCCGGTGGACGAGCTCCGCACGCTGCGCGGGCTCAACCCGGACGTGCTCGTCCTCGGCAGCATCAACACCGTGGAGCGCTCCGAGTGGGACGAGGGCGAGGTGCCCGAGGACTACTGGCTCAAGGACGTGCACGGGAACCGGATCGAGGTCTGGCCGGGCGCCTGGCGGCTCAACCTGACGAAGCCCGAGGTGGCGGAGTTCCAGGCCCGCTACGCCTACCAGGCGATGCTCGACGCCGACCTGATGCTCGACGGGATGTTCTTCGACAACTTCTTCACCTCCCAGTCCTGGCTCGACCACGACATCTACGGCACCGAGGTGCAGCTCGACGCGAACGAGGACGGCGTGGAGGACGACCCCGCGTGGCTCGACGCCGCCTGGCGCCGGGGGGTCTACGACGAGCTGCGGGCGTGGCGGCGCTGGATGCCCCACGCCTACGCCTCGGGACACCTGCCGCGGCCGCCCGACGCGGAGCTGGGGGCGATCTTCAACGGCGACAGCATCGGCTTCATGACGGCGGACGTGCTGGAAGGACGGCGCGGGTTCGCCGACCTGTGGGCCACCTACCACGACTGGTGGACCGTGCGGCCCGCCCCGTCGATCACCATGGTCGAGTCCTCGCCGCACGACCAGCTCGCCTACGGCTACGACTACAGCCCCGACGACCACATCCCCGCCTCGACGCTGGAATTCGCGCGGACGTACTACCCGTTCGTGCGCTTCGGCCTGGCGTTCACGCTGATGAACGACGGCTACTTCGCGCACGAGTTCGGCGACACCTGGCACGGCAACGACTGGTGGTACGACGAGCTGGACCACGACCTGGGGCGGGCCTGCGGCGCGGCGGAGCGCGTGCCGGTGGGCACGCCGTCGACGGACGACCTGCTGGAGAACGGCGACTTCGAGGCGCCGCTGGAGGGGAGTTGGAGCCTGTGGGCCGACGACTCCACCGGCGCGGCGGCCTCGTTGTCGCGGGAGACGACGGACGTGCACGGCGGCGCCGGCGCGGCGCGGGTCGACGTCGCGAACGCCGGCGACGGCACCGACTGGCGGGTCGCCGTGTCGCAGGGCGACCGTGCTGTGGTCGAGGGGACGGTCTACGACCTGACGTTCTGGGCGCGGGCCGACGCCGCCCACGAGCTCACCGTCGGCCTGCAGAAAGGCGCGGCGGACTGGCGCAACTACGGGCTGTGGCGGCGGGTGACGCTGTCCGCGGACTGGCAGCGGTTCGAGGTGACGTTCGAGGCCAACGAGACGGCGGCGGACGGGCGGTTCCAGTTCGCCGTCGGGACCCGCGCCGGCACGGTGTGGCTCGACGACGTGCGGATCGTCGAGCATCCCGCGGACGTCTTCCGGCGCACGTTCGAGAACGGGCTGGCGCTGCTCAACGGCACGCGCGAGCGGCAGACCGTGACGGTCGAGCCGGGCTACGGCCGGCTGCTCGGGCCCCAGGCGCCGCGCCGGCAGTTCATCGTCGACGACGCCGACCCGGCGTTCGCGGCGTCCCCGGAGTGGGTCGCGGCCGAATACGACAGCGGCGAGTGGATGGCGACGGGGCCGTTCTTCCACGACTGGGCCGAAGGGTGCCGGCGGCTGGACGGGACGACCGGCGAGGCGAGCTGGCGACTCGAACTCCAGGCCGACGACACGTACGTGATCGAAGCCTGGTGGCCGGCGGCGCCGGAAAGCTCGGGCTGGAGCGACCGGGTGGTGTTCGAGGTGCTGGCGGGCGGGGTCGTCGTGGACACGCGGACGCTGGACCAGCGCACGGGCGGCGACGAGTGGAACCAGGTGGCGGAAGTGGCGTTGCGGGTCGCCGACGACGCGACGGTGCGGGTGCGCAACGAGGGGACCGGCCCGGCCATCGCGGACGCGCTGCACGTGCGCTCGGCGGCCCGGTACAACGACGGCGCCCCCGCCGCGACCGTGACGCTGGAGCCGCTGGACGGGATCGTGCTGCGGCGGGAAGGCGGGCTGCCGCCGGGGTGTCCCTAGCCGTCGCGCAGTGCCCGGCGGACGGCGGCCTCCAGGTCCGCGGCGGGGTAGGGCTTCTGCACGAAGCCGGTGCGCCCGTCGCCGGTCGTGCGCGCGGCGACCTCCGGGGCGTCGAAGCCGCTGGACAGCACGACCGGCAGGTCGGGTCGCAGCCGGCGCAGCTCGTCCAGCACCCGCTCGCCGCTCATCCGCGGCATCGTCAGGTCGAGCAGCACGAAGCGGATGCCGTCGGCGCGCCGGCGGAACTCGTCGAGCGCCTGCGGACCGTCCTCGGCCTCCACGACGTCGAAGCCCATCCGGGCCAGGATGAAGACGGCGAAGCGGCGGACGGCCGGCTCGTCGTCGACCACCAGCGCCGTGCCGCGCGTTCCGGGAGCGTCCGCCGCCGGGCGCGGCGGGGGCGCGGAGGACGGGCGGACCGGTTCCGGCCCGCGGTCGGGCGGCCGTTCGGAAGCGTGGAACAGGAGCGTGAAGGTCGCACCGGCCCCCGGCACGCTCCGCACGCCGATCGCCCCACGGTGGCCGCGGACGATGCCGAGCACGGCGGCGAGCCCGAGACCCCGGCCGGTGAACTTGGTGCTGAAGAACGGATCGAAGATCCGCGCCTGCACCTCGGGCGCGATCCCCGGGCCGTCGTCGGCCACCTCGAGGCACAGGTAGCGGCCGGGCAGCACCTCCTCGCCGTGGCGCAGGTCGGCCAGTCCGGCGTCGTCGACCTCGCGCTCGTCCGCCGTGATGCGGATCGTGCCCGGACGGTCGCCGATCGCCTCGGCGGCGTTGAGCACCAGGTTCATCAGCACCTGCCGCAGCTGGGTCGCATCGGCCTCCACGGCCGGGAGGTCGTCCGGAGTCTCGACCCGGATCGCGATCGCGCGGGGGATCGAGGCCCGCACGAGCGGCACGGTGTCGCGCACCAGCTCGGCGAGGGCCAGGGGCCGGACGACGAACTGCCCGCGACCGGAGTAGGCGAGCAGCTGACGCGTCAGCTCGGCGGCGCGGCGGGCGGTCAACTCGATCTGCGCCAGCCGCTCGCCGAGCGGACCCTCGGCCGGGCCCTCCGCGCGCGCCAGCTCCGCCTGCCCGAGGATGCCGGTCAGCAGGTTGTTGAAGTCGTGGGCCACGCCGCCCGCGAGCACGCCGAGGCTCTCGAGCTTCTGCGTCTGCTGCATCCGCTCCTCGAGCCGGCGCCGCTGCTCCGCCGCGTCGCGGACCTCATCCAGGGCCCGTCGCAACTCCTGCGTCCGCTGCTCCACCCGCTGCTCGAGCGACTCGTTGAGCGCGTGCAACTCCCCCGCCAGCCGGCGGCGCTCGGCCAGCTCCTGCTCCAGCGAGCGGTTGAGCTGCTGCTGGCGCCGGGCGGAGCGGCGCAGGACGTACAACGCGGCGGCCGAGACGAACACCACGGTGCCGAACAGGATCGCCAGTGCGAAACCGATCCAGCGGTAGCGCTCGAGCATCGCCAGCCAGCGTCCGGCGCCGACATCGATGCCGAGCAGGGCGACCAGGCGTTGCGAGTGCGGGTCGACGATCGGGGCGAAGCCGGTGACCCAGGTCCCCCACCGGTCGACGTACGGCCCCTGGACGAACGGGCGGCCGTCCCGGCACCCCCGGTGCAGGGCCGGCGTGGCCTCCGTGTACTCGTCGCCGGGCGCCGAGTAGTCCGGGGAGTCGGGGGCCTCGGCGTCCGCCAGGAACACCACGCGTTCCCCGCGCAGGGCCACCAGGTAGACGAACCGGGCATCGGCGTTGGCGGCGCGGATGCGGCCCATCCGCTCGCGGACCTCGGCGAAGGCGGGGTGGCGTGCGTCGTCCGGCGCGGCGGTCAGCCGGCCGACCGTCCGCGCGTCCATCGACGCCGCGGCGGTCAGCGCCAGGCGCTGCAACTGCTCCCGCTCGAAGCGCTCGCCGAGGCTCGTCGTCCAGCGGACGAGGCCCCAGCCGGCGGCGACGAGGCCGACCAGCAGCCCGAGGCCGGCGGCGACGGTCGGCAGACGCAGGCGGCGGACGCTCATCGGCGCGGCTCGCAAGGTTCGGACGGCCACGGGCGCGAGCCCGCGCTCAGCCGCCGCAGCCGGAGCAGCCGGAGGGGCCGGGACGGCAGGTGCCGCAGGACGAACCGCCGACGCTGGTCTTCATCGAGCCGCCTTCGCACTTGAAGGCGAACCGCGAGACCTTGCGGCGGACGTGCTCCTTCCCGCAGCCGGGGCACAGGACCTGCTCGTCGCCGTGGAACACCAGCTCCTCGAACTCCCTGCCGCAATCCTGGCACTCGAACTCGTACAGCGGCACCGGCTGACCTCCTCCCCAGGGGCCCAACATAGGACTGCCGGAGGTTTCAGGCAACACCCGGGCTCCCGGGCGCGATGCACGGGCCGCCGCGGCCCGGGCGGCCGCCGGCGGGAGGTGGAAGATGCGCGAGGATTCGACGGGATGCAACGGGAAGGTCGTGGGCCGCACCGACGGCGTCGGGAGCGCAACGAGGCGGAACAACGGCGCTCGGCGCGGGCCGGCGGCCGCGGCCGTCCTCGCCGTGGCGGCAATGCTCGGAGCGCCGGCGGCGGGTTGCCTGGCGACGACGTCGCTGCACGAGCGGGCGGTGGCGAGCAACGACGAGGGGATCGTCCGGCTGCGGGCCAACGACCTCGAGGGGGCCGCGGCGGCGTTCCGGCTGGCGCTGGAGTACAACGAGCGGTTCTCGGAGCCGTACAACAACCTGGCGGTCGTGGCGCTGCGGCGCGGGGCGTTGGCCGAGGCGGAGACGCTGGTGCGGCGGGCGTTGCGCCTGAATCCCGACTTCGCGGAGGCCTGGAACAACCTCGGCTACCTGCGCCTGCGGCAGAACGACGCGCGCGAGGCCGTGGGCGCGTTCGAGGAGTCGCTGCGCACCGACCCCGGACAGCTCGACGCGCGCTACAACCTGGTGCTGGCGCTCGGGCTCGCGGGCGAGACCGACGTCGCCTGGGAGCAGGCGCGGCGGCTCGACGTGGCCAGCCCGGGCGACCCCGGCGTGCAGGCGCTGCTGGCGTGGATCGCCACGCTGCGCGGGAGCCCCGAGGAGGCGAGCGAGTGGGCGACGCGGGCGCTGGCGGCCCGGCCGGAGCAGCCGCTCGCGGGCTACGCCCTGGGGTGGGTGTTGCTGCGCCAGGGACAGGCGGCGGAGGCCGAACCGTTCCTGCGGCTCGGGGCGCAGGCGGACCTCGGCGGATTCGCCTGGAGCCTGCTGGGGGCCGCGCTGCTCCAACTCGACCGGTGGGACGAGGCGCGCGAGGTGTTCCGGCGGGCGCTGGCGGCGGGTCCGGAGCAG
>CAZMRP010000360.1:0-5833 GCA_964568275.1 uncultured Myxococcales bacterium | reverse complement strand
GGGGGGGGGGGGGGGGGGGGGGGTGGGGGGGGGGGGGGGGGGGGGGGGGGGGGGGCAACCACACGTGTGCGTTGGTCGAGGCGGGTCTGCGGTGTTGGGGGTCGATCGACTACGGCCAGGTGGGGAACGGGGCGAAGGAGAGCGGCAAGATGGCCGGCACGCCGCAGGAGGTGAAGGGCGAGCTTGGGGAGGTCCGGCAGCTGGCGCTGGGGACGACGCGGAGCTGCGTGGTGTTGGGTTCGGGCGAGGTGAAGTGCTGGGGCTACAACAACTACACGGCGAACCTGTTGCAGGTGGGTTCGGAGGACGAGGCGGTGCTGGAGCCGGCGGTGGTGCAGGGTGTGGCGGGGGTGACGCAGCTGGCGACGTCCTACGACCACGCCTGTGCGTTGACGACGGGGGGCCGGCTGCTGTGCTGGGGTTCGCAGTCGTACGGCAAGCTGGGGCTCGGGCCGATGAACTCGGAGCCGGGGCCGAAGACGGCGAGCGAGAACGTGGCGGAGCTGACGGGGGAGGCGTCGGTGAAGGCGGAGTTCCCGCCGGACCCGGAGGCGTCGTTGGAGTTCGCGCCGCACCTGGCGGTGGGCGACAAGCACGTGTGCAGCGTGACGGTCGACGGGAAGGTGTTGTGTTTCGGGAGCAACTCGGAGGGCGAGTTGGGGATCGGTTCGACGCAGCCGCGGGCGTCGGGTGCGGCGTTGCCGGTGGCGGGGTTGACGGACGCGACGCAGGTGTCGGCGAACATGGGGCGGACGTGCGCGCGTCGGGCGAACGGGGAGGTGGCGTGTTGGGGGAAGCTGCTGGAGGGTTCGTCGAGCCTGCCGTTGCCGGTGGCGGGGTTGGCGGAGGCGGCGGAGGTGGCGGTGGGGGGCACGGTGGACACGTTCTTCGCGTGTGCGCGCAAGGTCGACGGGACGGTCTGGTGTTGGGGGGGCAACCATGCGGGTCAGTGCGGGACGGGCGAGCGTTCGAACGAGGACGTTCCGAGTCCGGTGCAGGTGCAGGGGTTGGAGGGTGCGGTGCAGTTGGCGGCGGGCTACAGCACGGCGTGCGCGCGGCTGGAGAGCGGCAAGGTGTCGTGTTGGGGCAGCGATTCGGACGGGGCGTTGGGGAACGGCGAGGACGAGGAGGGGAGCTACGTGCCGGTGGAGGTGCCGCGGCTGGCGCGGGTGACGCACCTGGCGGGGTACGGCAACAACTTCTGCGTGGTGGCGGCGAGCAAGGTGCAGTGTTGGGGGGCGAACGAGGACGGTCAGATCGGCAACGGCAAGATGGACCGCGAGGCGCCGGCGTTGAGTCCGACGGCGGCGGCGGGGGTGAGCAACGTGGCGGTGGTGGACACCGGCTGGGGGACGACGTGTGCGGTGCAGAAGAACGGCAAGGCGTCGTGTTGGGGAGAGAACGGTTTCGGGCAGACGGGGCACGCCGACGCGGAGACGGACAACGTGCTGCGGGCCTGGGCGGTGTTGAGCGAGCAGGACGAGACGGTGAAGGGTTTTGGGGGGTACGTGGTCATCGACTGCGGGCGCAACTTCTGTTGCGGGCTGCACGTGGGCGGGGACATTTCGTGCATGGGTTCGACGCCGATCAACGGAGGGGACGACTTCTTCGGGATGGGTGTGGCGCGGAGTGCGTTCCCGGTGGCGGCGGGAGGGATCCGGTTCGCGCCGCCGGCGGCGACCGACTGACCTGAGACTCGGGTCGGTCGAGCCGCGGTCGGTCGTCCAGTCGTTCTTCCCGGCGTTCGATCTCGTGACGCAACCGTGACGTTCCGCCCGTCAGCATCGGGTTGCCGGAGGTGTCGCCGTCGGTTCCGGGAGTTGGTTCCGGGGTCGTGGTGGCGGGGAGCCGGCCGGCTGGGGTGCGGGGATGCGAGCGGTGGGGCTGGGTCTGGCGTGGTTGTACACGTGGCTGGTGTTCGCGCCGTTGTTCGCGGTGTTGACCGTGTTGTGCGGGACGCTGGCGTGGACGTTGGGGTTCGTGTCGCAGCGCGCGGGGGACGTCTGGGGTGTGGTGTGGGGTCGGGCGGCGTTGGCGTTGGCGTTCGTGCGGGTGCGGCGGCGGGGATGGGAGCACGTGGAGGCGGGGCGGCAGTACGTGGTGATGAGCAACCACCGGAGTCATTTCGACGCGCTGTTGTTGTACGGGCATCTGGGGTTGCGTTTCCTGTGGGTGATGAAGCGGGAGTTGCGGCGGGTGCCGTTTTTGGGGCCGGCGTGTGCGCGGTTGGGACACATCTTCGTCGACCGGAGGGACCACGAGCAGGCGGTGCAGGCGTTGCGGGACGGGTTGGGTCGGGCGGCGGGGTGTTCGGTGTTGTTTTTCCCGGAGGGGACGCGGTCGTCGACGCGCGCGTTGTTGCCGTTCAAGAAGGGGGGGTTCGTGTTGGCGGCGGGGGCGGGGCTGCCGATCCTGCCGGTGACGGTGCGAGGGAGCGAGCGGGTGTTGCCGGACCGGCGGTTGATCGTGCGGCCGTTCAAGGTGGTGGACCTGACGTTCCACGCGCCGGTGGCGGCGCCGGCGGACGCGGCGGGGCGGGAGGCGTTGATGGCGACGGTGCGGGAGCGCATCGCGTCGGCGTTGGACGAGGGGTCGTTTCCGGCGGCGGAGCGGGTGCCGGGCGGGTCGCCGGTGGTGGCGGAGTGAGGCGGTCGGCGGGGGGAGTTCAGGGGGGCGTCAGGCGGTAGCGAGCGGTTCGGCGTGCCTCGTCGGCGTGTCGGTGGTAGGCGGCGGCTTCGAAGTGTTCGCGCAGCAGGGGGCTGGTGGGGCAGATCATTTCCTCGCGCGTCCAGCGCAGGGGGGAGCCGGTGGATTCGTCGACGACGCGGCCTTGTTCGACGGCCCAGGCGAGTTCGGCGAGTTGGGAGCGTGGAGCGAGGGTGGCGAGGGCTTCGAAGCGGCCTTGGGCGGCGGGGTCGAAGAAGCGGAAGCTGCGTTTGTAGAGCACGGCGTTGTGAGCGAACTCGGGGCAGGAGACGATGCCTGCGAACCGGAGGCGGTCGGCCATGCCGAGCAGCATGGCCATGACTTCGCGTCCGATGCCGAGGCCTGGGTGGTCCTGTCCCGGGAGGGCCGGGCGTTGGGGGGAGAAGGGTCGTGAGGGGTCCTGGAGGCGGAGCCACTGGATGTAGAGCATGGGGAGTCGTCGGTGGTGGAGGGCCTGGGCGAAGGGGGCATCGGTTTCGAACTCGGCGGCGTGGAGGAAGGCTTCGCCGAGGAGCCAGGAGCGTCCGGAGCGTGGGGCGTGAACGCGAACGACCTGGTGTTCGGGGTCGGCGGTTTCGAGTTCGACGTCGGGTGGTCCGAAGCCGCGGAGGGCGAGGCGGGCGGTGACGCCGTAGCGGCCGAGGGCCTCGCGGACGTCGTCGGGGGCGTAGTAATCGAGGAGCATGGCGCCGCGGGCGCGTGGGGGGACGAGGGTGGCGACGTCGTCGGCGGAGGGCAGGTCGATGGCGGGTCCGGGTCGGCGCAGGTAGCGCAGGAGGTCGCGAACGGCGGCCGGTTTGCCGGTGGTGGTCATGCGGGTGGTGGTCCGGCGGTTCAGATCAGGATGACGGGTGCGCAGGTCGACACGCCGGCGCCGACGATGCGCCAGCCGATGTCGTGCATGGCCTCGGTGACGGAGCCGTCGTCGCCTTCGAGTTTCCAGATATTGGTGGAGGGGTCGAGTCCGGCCTGGAGGAAGATCCAGAAGTCGCCGCCCCAGAAGGCGAAGGCCCAGGCGAGGGTGGAGGCGGTGTCGATGGTGAGTTCGTAGACATGGTCGAGGGAGCCGTCGGTCTTGTTGATGCGGGCGACGAGTGGGGGAGAGGTATCGGGGAAGAAGCCCCAGAGTTCGGCGAGTCCGGTGCCGGTGAGTTCTGGGGAGCCGGGGATGGTGCCGATGGGGGAGAGGACGAGGGAATCCATATCGATCGAGCCGAGGCGTTGGTCGCCGGAGGCGATGGAGGTGGAGAGGCCGCCGGCGACGAAGAGGGTTTCGGCGTCGCTGCCGGCGGCGTCGGTGGAGAAGCCCATGCCGAAGAGCTCGAAGCCTTCCTGACCGCGGGCGAAGCTGGTGGCGGAGCAGGAGGCGTCGACGGTGCTGACGCGGAACAGCTCGCCGGCGGGGTTGAGCAAGCCGCCGTTGTAGAGGACCCAGGCGGTGGCGTTGCGGTCGACGGACATGGAGAACGGTGTGGAGCCGAGCGAGGTGGGCCGGCAGTCGAGGGTGCCGACCTCTTCGAGGCGGAGTTCGTCGGGGTAGAAGCGGAGCAGGACGTTTTCCGAGCTGACGATGTAGATCCAGCGTGCGCGTTCCTCGCAGCCGTCTGGGGGGAGGATGGTTTCGCTGCCGTCGGGGGGCGGGGTGGTCTCGGTGCCGGTGTCGCCGGCGGTGTCGGTGGGGGTCCAGGTATCGCGGGGGGTGATCGGCTCGTCGTCGGTGGGGGAGCAGGCGGCGAGGAGCAGGGCGAGCGAGGCGGCGGCCGCGGCGGGCAGGCAGCGGCGGAGCGCATCGATCCCCGGCGATTGGAAGTCGTTCATGGTCGTCCGTCCTTTCCGTGCGGGTCGTCCGTTGCGACCCTGGGAACGGTACCACACCGTCGGGGATCGGGCCAGGAGGGGGGGTGGGGCGGCCGTTGCGTCGCGCATCGCATCGGGTAAGCTGGTGGAGCGGGAGCGTCGGCGGGTCCCGCCGCGGGGGAGGAGGCGAGCATGCGAGGTGTCTCGTGGGGCTTCGGGTCGTGGATCGCGGTGGTGGTGGTGGGGTGGGGTTGTGGGGAACCGGAGGAGTGTGCTCCGGAGTGCGGGGCGGGTTTGGAGTGCTACTTCGGGATCTGCGTGCCTGCGACGTTGGACGGTGGGGGTGAGGTCGACGTACCGGTCGATGCGGACGTGTTGTGGGAGGCGGACGGCGTCGAGGGGTGGGATCCGGGCGAGTCGGGGGAGCTGCCGGACTTCGGGGGCTGTCCGCCGGGCGAGGTGCGGTGTGCGGGCGACGGTGGGGCGGTGGAGCGTTGTGTGGAGGGGAGCGTCGGCGTCTGGGATTGGGAGGTCGAGCCGTGCGCGTACGGGTGCGGGGTGGACCCGGCGCCGCACTGTCTGGTGTGGGAGTTGTCGAACATCCCGGACGGTTCGTTGTTGGAGGCGGGGGAGGAGCCGTTGACGGCCTGGGCGATCCCGGCGGACGGCGAGTTCTTCCTGGAGTTCGACACGTCGTCCGGCCGGGTGTCGTTGTGGGATGCGGACTGGAATCCGTTGTACGACGTGCGTCCCGAGGTCGGGGGGCTGGATCCGGACAGTGGGATCCACTTCACGACGTTGACGCAGCCGATGGGAGCGCCGGAGCTGGCGGTGTTTTCGTTCCAGCGGTTGGAGGTGCCGGCGAACGTGACGTTCACGGCGTGGGGGCCGCGGGCGTTGGTGTTGTTGTCGGAGGAGGACGCGACGATCGGTGGTGCGGTGTTTGCGGGGTGCTGGTCGAACGAGCTGTCGCCGGTGGGTGGTGGTCGGGAGTCGGGGTTGGGGCCGGGAGCCGGGGGGAACGGGCGCAGCCAGCCGGGCGCGGCGGGGCAGCGGGACGGTGGTGGCGGCGGCGGGGCGTTCGGCGGCGACGGAGGGAGCGGGGGAGGATTCGTCGACATGCTGCGCGGGGCACCCGGGGGTTCGTACGGCGACGGGGAGGTGGTGCCGCTGGAGGCGGGCAGCGGGGGGGGCATGGGGGGGGGGGCGACGGCGGAGGGGCGTGGTGGGGGGTCGGGCGGTGGGGGGGCGGGAGGGCGCGGCGCGGCGGGTGGTGCGGCGGGTGGAGGCGGCGCAGCAGGTGGCGTCGTCGGCGGTGGAGGCGGTGGAG
>CAZMRP010000359.1:0-5849 GCA_964568275.1 uncultured Myxococcales bacterium | reverse complement strand
TCGAGAAGGTAAAGGACAACAATGCGAAAGTCGTCCGCAAGGCTGCCGACGCTGGCCGCAAGTCCCGGGATGATGCTGCTCCCGGCGTGCTCAACCCCCAATACCGTGACTGAGGCCAGGAAGACCGCAGAGTCCATCGGCCACGTCAGGCCCTCTCGCTCCGACACCTGCGAGACCCAGAAGCAGCTCGCCGAGTAGTCCTCCCGCATCGACACCATCATCACCGGTGCCGAGAAGGTCTACAAGGCCGACTCGGCCGGCGCCCAGCAGTTCGTCGGCGAGGACCGCATCGACCACACGGCGCGCGAGGAGCGGGTCAAGCTGCGCCTCGGCAACGCCTTCGACATCGCCGCGGAGCGGCGGCAGACCGACTACGACGTGTTGTCGGGCGACATCTACGAGACCGAGTGGGAGGTCAAGCTGCGCAACCGCAAGAGCGAGACGATTGTCGTCGAGGTGCTGGAGCCGATGGCGGGCGACTGGGACATCCGCCGCAGCAGCGTGCCGTTCGTCAAGGAGTCGGCGCGGCTGGTGCGCTTCGACGTCACCTGCCCGCCCGACGAGGAGGTCGTGCTGACGTACCGGGTGCGGACGGAGTACTAGGGGAGAGGCGACGGGATGCCGCGGCTCGTGACCGGGTGGATCGTGGCGGCGGCGCTGCTGGCGCCGGGGGGGGCGTCCGCCCAGCCGCGGCCGGTGCGCGCGGTCGCGGGCGACCGCGAGAGCGTGGCGGTGACGATCTACAACCAGGGCCAGGCGCTGGTGCGCGAGGTGCGCCGCGTGGACCTGCCGGGTGGAGAGCTCGAGCTGGCCTGGGAGGACGTCACCGCGCAGATCCGCCCCGAGACGGTCCTCGCGCGGCCGGTGGAGGGGGCGGCGCTCCGGATCGTCGAGCAGAACTACCGCTACGACGTGCTGGCGCCGTCGACGCTGCTCGCGGAGTACGTGGGCCGGCCGGTGACGCTGGTGCACGTGGTGCCGGGAACGGGGGAGCGACGGCTGCGGGAGGCGACGCTGTTGTCGCTGGGGAGCACGCGCGGAGGTTTCGGCGGGTACGGCTCCGGCGGACCGGCCTACGTCAATCCGTGGGAGTGCGTCTACCAGCTCGACGGCGAGGTGACGTTCGGCGGCGACTGGCGCGTGGTGGTGCCGGACGCGATCCCGGAGGGGTTCGTGGTGCGGCCGACGCTGTTCTGGCGCGCGGACGCGGCGGGCGCGGGGGCGCGGCGCATCGAGGCCAGCTACCTGACGGGCGGGATGAGCTGGGGCGCCGACTACGTGTTGGGGTTGTCGGCGGACGGGACGCGGGGCGAGCTGACCGGCTGGGTCACGCTGTCCAACGACTCGGGGCTCGCCTTCGAGGGCGCGCGGCTGCAGCTGATGGCGGGCACGGTGAACCTGGTGCCGCCCCCGGCGCCGACGCCGGCGCCCGATCGGGTGGTGGTCACGGCCAACGCGATCACGATTCGCCAGCCGGGGGCGCCGGCGTTCCGGGAGGAGTCGCTGTTCGAGTACCACCAGTACACGCTGCAGCGGCCGACCGACCTGGCGGACCGCGAGCAGAAGCAGCTCGAGCTGCTGTCGGCGCCGCGGGTGCCGCTCGAGCGGCACTACCGGCTGTACGGGCTGCCGTACTGGCTCGGGTCGGAGCAGAGCGGGGTCCAGGAGAACCTGCACCCGCAGGTGTGGCTGGAGTTCGTCAACGCCGAGGCGGACGGCCTGGGGATTCCGCTGCCGGCCGGGACGGTGCGGGTCTACGGCGCCGACCCGGCGGGGGGCGGCGGGCGCGAGTTCCTCGGCGAGGATTCGCTCGAGCACACGGCGCGCGAGGAGCGGATCAAGCTGCACGTGGGGAGCGCGTTCGACGTGGTGGCGGACCGTCGGCAGACCGACTACCAGGTGCGCTCGAGCGACCAGGTGGAGAGCGCGTGGGAGGTCCGGCTGCGCAACCGCAAGCGCACGCCGGTCCGGGTGGAGCTGCGGGAGCCGACGAGCGGCGACTGGACGGTCGTGGACAGCTCGGTGCCGTGGACCAAGGAGTCGGCCCGGGAGCTCCGGTTCGACGTGGATTGCCCGCCCGACCGCGAGGTCGTCGTGACCTGGCGCGTGCGGGTGAACCTGTACTGAGGAGGCGACGATGCGAGGAGCGTGGACCATTCTCGGCGTGCTGCTGGTGGCGAGCGTGTCGGCGGCGCAGGAGCGCCCGCGGGTCGACGTGGGGGCCGACGCGCGCCGGGCGGTCAACGTCACGGTCTACAACGCGGACCTGGCGCTGGTGCGCGAGGTGCGGGAGGCCCCGCTGCCGGGCGGCGTCTCGGTGGTGCGCTGGCAGGACGTGGCGGCGCTGATCCGGCCCGAGACGGTCTACGTCGGCGAGCCGCGGCCCGCGACGCCGTCGTTCGCGGTGCTGGAGCAGAACTACAAGTACGACCTGCTCACGCCGACGCGGATGATGGAGCTGTACCTCGAGCGCGAGCTGCAGCTGGTGACGGTCAACGAGCGGACGGGGGCGGAGCGGACCGAGGCGGCGACGCTGTTGTCGACCGAGGGCTCGCAGTACGTGTACCGGACGGAGCAGGGGATCACGTTCAACCACCCGGGGCGGGTGGTGTTCCCCGAGGTGCCGGCGAACTTCGTGCAGCGCCCGACGCTGGAGTGGCTGCTCGAGAGCCGCCAGGCGGGTCGCCGCCCGGTGGAGGCCGCCTACATCACGGGCGGGATGGGTTGGAGCGCGGACTACGTGCTGGTGCTGGCCGCGAACGACTCGGCCGCCGACTTCACGGGCTGGGTCACGCTGCGCAACAACTCGGGGATCGGCTTCACCGACGCCGCGTTGCAGCTCGTGGCGGGCAACGTCAACGTCGTCTCCCCGCCCGCCGACGACTACCGCTGGGAGATGCGCGCACGCGACTACGCGATGGCGCCGATGGAGCAGGCGGCGCAGTTCGTCGAGGAGGGGATGTTCGAGTACCACCTCTACACGCTGCAGCGGCCGACCGACCTGGCGGACCGCGAGCAGAAGCAGATCGAGCTGCTCGGCGCGGAGGACCTCGCCGTGCAGAAGAAGTTCCGGCTCGAGGGGTACTCCTACTGGTACACCAGCGAGTTGGGCGGGCCGCTCGAGAACCTGCCGGTGGACGTGTGGATCGAGTTCGCGAACAGCGAGCAGAACGGGATGGGGATGCCGCTGCCGGCGGGGGTGATCCGGGTCTACAAGGCGGATTCGAGCGGGTCCCAGCAGTTCGTCGGCGAGGACCGGATCGAGCACACGCCGCGGGAGGAGCGGGTCAAGCTGCGTCTCGGGCAGGCCTTCGACGTCCGCGCCGACCGCCGGCAGACCGACTTCGAGATCCTGACCTCGACGTTGTGGGAGAGCGCCTGGGAGATCAAGATCCGCAACCACAAGGACGAGCCGATCACGGTCGAGCTGCGCGAGCCGATGGGCGGCGACTGGGAGGTGCTCGACTCGTCGCACGAGTGGTTCAAGGAGACCTCGTCGCTGGCGGTGTTCAAGGTCCCCGTCCGACCCGACGAGGAGGTCGTGGTCACCTACCGGGTGCGGTCGGGGTACTAGGGCAGCCGAGAGGGAAGCGGCGATGGGGCAGGCACTCCGGGTCCGGCCGGCGGCGGGGTCGTCGGGGGCCGGGTTCACCTGGCCGGCGGCGGTACTGCTCGTCTGCTGCGGTTGCGCGGGGACCCGCCCGGTCCCCGGAGCATCGGCGCGGGGAGAGGCGGGGCCGGACGGGCCGGCGCTGCAGGCGACCGCGACGGAGCCGACGGCACCGGCACGCACGGAGCCGCCCCGTCCGGGCTTCGACCTCGACGCGTGGCTCGCCGCGGTGGAGCGCGACGGCCCGACCGACCCGACGGCGCTGCGCAAGCGGCTCGAGGAGGCCGAGCTGCGGCTGCGCTCCGACTCGCCGGTCGAGGAGCAGCTGCCCGAGCTGTGCCCCGGCGTGCCGACGACCTTCGGCGGGGTGCGCCGGATCGACGGCCAGCTCGACGGCGACGCGGAGGTCGAGACCACGGTACGGATCCTGGTCGAGGTCGCGGCGCAGGAGGGGACGCTCGAGCGCTGCGAGGAGGTCTGGCTCGGCCTGTTCGACCCGACGTCGAACGGGCCCGAGCTGCTGTTCGTCGCGCACCGCCGGCTCTACCATTGCCTGCTCGACGAGCGCGACGCGGCGGTCACGGCGGGGTTCACGACGACCGTGCCGTCGCCGGACGCGGCGTTCTGGCTGGAGCGCCAGCAGATCGACGCCTGCGGAACGCTGGTCGACTATCGTTACCAGCGGTTCGTGGTCCGACCCGGCCGCGACGGCCTGGCGGTGGAGCGTTCGCACACCGAGAGCACGACCTACGACCGCACCGCCCGTCCGTAGGGGTACCGGGGGCAGCGGCCGCCGGGACCGCCGTTCGCCTCGAGGGCGCCCCGGCAACCACGGCTGGCCTCGTCGAGGCGGATCGCGTAAGATCCGTCGTGGAAAAGGCAAGAGACGCCGGGGTTGGTCGGTGGGGTCCCCTGCGTCGGAGGTCGTTTGGGCGTTGTCACAACGCCGGACGACCGCGGGAGGTGGAGATGAACCGGATGTCATGGGCGATCGTGGTCCTGTCGCTGGCGCTGGCCGCCGGGTGCACGTCGTCGAACCCGAACTTCGAGAACGACGGTACCACGCCGGATGGAACCGTACCCGACGGGACCGGGCCCGACGGGACCCTCCCGGACGGGACGCTGCCGGACGGGACCGTGCCGGACGGGACGCTGCCGGACGGGATCGGGCCGGACGGGCCGATCCCGGACACCGGAACGGACTGGGGCCCGACGCCGGACGGCGGCTTCATCGAAGTGACGTGCCAGGGGCACCTCTACCTGTGCGGCAACGGGCTGGACGACGACGGCGACACGCTGACCGACTGGGAGGACGGCGACTGCCTGGGGCCGTGCGACAACAACGAGGGCGGGTACTACCTCGAGATCCCGGGCGGCGACTCGGCCCCGTGCAAGCTCGACTGCTACTTCGACCAGGACCAGGGCTCGGGGAACGACCAGTGCGAGTGGGACCACCGCTGCGACCCGCTGGAGCCGGACTGGGATCCGGCGTGCGCCTACTCCGACCCGCCGCCGCCGTCGGCGAGCTGCCCGGAGAACCAGTCGACCGCGTGCCTCGACTTCTGCATGCCGCTGGTGCCGAACGGCTGCGACTGCTTCGGCTGCTGCGAGCTGCCGGGCGGGAGCGGCAACTGGGTGTTCATCGGCTCGCTGAACGGGGCCGGGGAACCGACCTGCACGCTGGCCGACGGGGACGACCACGAGCTGTGCCACCCCTGCACGCCGGTGGAGGACTGCCTCAACGGTTGCGGGCCGTGCGAGCTGTGCCTGGGCCGGACCGAGCTGCCGCCCTGGTGCTTCCCGGGCGACCCGGATGCGGGGACGGACGGCGGTTGGCCGGACGGCTACCCCGACGGCTGGCCCGACGGCTGGGAGGACGGCGACACGCCTCCCGAACGCTGCGCGCCCGGCATCCAGCCGTGCGGGCTCCCGGGTGACGACCCATGCCCGTCGGGCTACTACTGCATCACCGGCTGCTGCCAGATGACCATCATGTGACCCGCGCGCGACCCGCGCGCCCGCCCCTCGACCCCCTCGACTTCTCAGAACTGATGCGTGAGCCGGGCGGTGCGGCCGGCCTCGACCTGCACGGCGGCGCAGTGCTGGCGGCCGTCGTCGGTCTCGAGGCACACGCGGTGGATGCCGGCGGACACCTCGTACTCCACGAGCGGCGTACGGCGTCCGGTCGGGCGGCCATCGATGCTGATGTGCGACCAGGGCCGCGAGATGACCGACAGGC
>CAZMRP010000358.1:0-5870 GCA_964568275.1 uncultured Myxococcales bacterium | reverse complement strand
ACGCCCGGTGCCGGCGCAGCAGCAGCGTCGCGCCGAGCAGCAGACCGAGCACGCCGCCGGCGCCGAGCGGCCGCGTGCCGGGCACGCCGCACGCGCATCCCCCCTCGGCCTGCCCGCCCGCCCCCTCGTACTCCTCCCAGAAGTCGTTCACCTCCTCGGGGATCGTGCAGGTCACCGGCGAGACCAGGCTGGGGTTGCGGTAGTCGTCCAGCGCCACCACGGCGAAGTGGTACTCGACGCCGTTGTCGAGGCCGGTGATGTCGCGCGTGCGCACGGCGGTGCCGACGATCTGGCCCGTGCAGAACCACTCCTCGAGCGGCTCGTCGCCCGCGGCGAAGACCGCGGGGCTCGAACAGCCGCCGGAGGCCTCGCCGCCGGCGTCCGTCGCCTCGCTCGCGTCCTCCTCGGCATCGGCATCCGCGTCGGCATCCGCATCCGCATCCGCGGCCGTTGCCGTCGGGTTCGGGTCGCACAGCACGCGGAAGCCCCACTGCTCGGAGGCCTGGGTGTCCGCGGCCATCCGCCAGTTGATCGTCGCCCGGCTTTCGCCGAAGTCCGCGGAAACCTCGGTCGGCGGCTCGGGCCGCTGGGTGTCGACGCTGACGTCGTAGGTCCCGGAGTCGTAGATCGTCTCGTCGGCGTTCTCGTTGATGATCAGCGCCCAGATCTTGGTGGTCGTCTTGACCTCCTCGCAGCCGGGGGTGTCGGCATCGACGAGGGTCGGCGCTTCGAGCATGAAGTTGATGTAGCCGACGCGCATCGTCAGGTCGCCGTAGACCTGGATGCAGTCGCTGGCGTCGGCGCCGTCGCGGTTGGCGAGCTGGTCGCAAGCCGAGCCGAGCCAGATGTCGAGGTGCGTGTTGGCCGGGACGGTGGACAGCGAGAAGCGGAAGTTCCACGCCTCCGACATCTCGCAGTCCGCGATGTTGATGCCGACCGGCTCGGTATTCACCGCGCCGCGGTTCTCCCGGTCGAACAGCTCGATGGTGAGCGTGGCGTCGGCGGTCGCGGGCCAGGCCAGGACCGCGGCGACGGCAGCGGCGGCGAGGCGGCGAGCGGCGGGCCGGGCGCAGTTCGAGGTCATGGGCCTACTATGTTCCATCCCATTCCACTCCCGCAAGCGTGCCAGCCTGCGATCCCACAACCCGCATTCCCCCTGCCGCATTCCCGACTAGAGCAGCAGTTCCGCGATCTGCACGCCGTTGGTCGCCGCCCCCTTCCGCAGGTTGTCGGCCACCACCCACAGCGCCAGGCCGTGCTCGACCGACGGGTCGCGGCGGATGCGGCCGACGTACACCGCGTCGGTCCCCGCGGCCTCCCGCGGCGTCGGCACCTTGCCCACCGACGGCTCGTCGACCACCACCACCCCCGGCGACCGGCAGAGGGTCGCCCAGGCCGTCTCCGGGTCGAGCGGTCGTTCGAGCTCGAGGAACACGACCGCCGAGTGGCCGACGAGCACCGGGACGCGGACCGTCGTCGCGGCGATCCGGAGCTCCGGCGCCTCGAGGATCTTGCGCGTCTCCTCCACCGTCTTGCGTTCCTCGAACGTCGAGCCGTCGTCGAGCAGCTTGTCGATCAGCGGCACGCAGTTGAAGCCGAGCGGCCGGGCGAAGACGCTCTGTACCGGCGGCTGCCCCGCCAGGAAGGCGCGCGTGTCGGCCTCCAGCTCCGCCCGGCCCTTCTCGCCGGCGCCGCTGGCCGACTGGTAGGTCGACACCACCATCCGGCGGATGCCCGCCGCGCGGTGCAGCGGCGCGACGGCCACGACGAGCTGGATCGTCGCGCAGTTCGGGTTGGCGACGATGCCCCGCGGCCGTTCGCGCAAGGCGTGCGGGTTGACCTCCGGCACCACCAGCGGCACGTCCGGCTCCATCCGGAAGACGCTCGACTTGTCGACCACCGTCGCCCCCGCCGCCGCCGCCACCGGACAGACCCGCTTGCTGAGCGCCCCGCCGGCCGAGACCAGCGCGAGGTCGATGCCGTCGAACTCCCGGGGTACGCACTCCAGCGCCCGCACCGGCACCTCGCGACCCGCGAACGGCACGACCGTGCCCGCGGACCGCGGCGAGGCGAACAGCCGCAACTCCCCGACGGGGAACCTGCGCTGCTCGAGCACGCGAATCGTCTCGCGCCCGACCGCCCCCGTTGCTCCGACCACCGCGACGTTCTTCACGGACGACATGCACGGTTCCTACGGCATTTGCGCGCACGGGGCAAGATCGGCGCATCCGCGACGGCCGGCTACAGCGCGTCCTCGAACTCGTGGCACGACTCCAGCGCCAGGGCGCGGGCCAGTTTCTCCAGCCAGGGCGGTCGCGCGGCCGCCTTGCCCTTGCAGCGCTCCAGGATCGCTCCGTCCGAACCGTTGCAGTCCCACTCCTCGAATCCAGGCATACGCGCCCGACATTCCTTGCATTTCGCGACGAGCCGCGGGCACATGTAGGCGGGTTCCCGGGAGCGATCCCGGGCGTCCCCTCCGCAGCCGGGGAGGGTCGAGCAAAGCGCCATCCCGAACAGCAGGAGCAGCGCCGTCGCGACCCGGCCTCCGGTCCGTCGTCGGGCAGGCAGCGGCTGGTGGCTCGGCATCTCGCGCGTCTTCCTCCGACGATGTCAGGATAGCGGTCCCGGGCCGCCGCGTCCAACCTCCGGCACCGGCCCGAACTCCGCTCGACGCCCGGGCCGGCGGTTGCTCCTTGTCAGGCCCCCGCCGGGCTGTCACGATCCCGTGTGGCGCGGCGGGCTCGTCGCCGTCGCCGCGGGAGGGTGGCCTTGAACGATGCAGCGACCCGGCGCCGGCTGAACGCGATCCTGGCGGGTGCGCTGGCGGCGTCCGCCTGCGGGCCCGGCTCGTCCGACCCGTGCGCGGGGGTCGCCTGCAACGGCCGCGGTTTCTGCCTGGCCGACCAGGGGACGGCGTACTGCGCCTGCCTGATCGGCTACCACCCGGTGGGGTTGGAGTGTCGGGCCAACGACGCGGACGACCCGTGCCTCGGCGTCGACTGCTCGGGTCGCGGTAGTTGCCGCGTCGCGGCCGAGGTGCCGGTCTGCGACTGTCTGACGGGCTACCGGCACCCCGACCCGGCCTCGCCGGCCTGCGCCGAGGGGCAGTGCGAGCTGCTGTGCATCCGGGAGGAGCCCCCCGACGGCGGCGTCGACACGGCGGGGGACGCGGATGCGGATGCGGACGCCGACGTCCTCCCGGGCTGCGGCAACGGGCTGCTCGAGACCGGCGAGGAATGCGACGACGGCAATCGGATTCCGCTCGACGGGTGCGAGAACGACTGCACCGCCTCGTGCCGCGCCGCCGCGGAGTGCGACGACCTCGACCCGTGCACCAGCGACGATTGCACGCCGCTCGGCGGTGGTGCCGCGTCCTGCACGCACGCCGTCGCCGCCGGCGCGACCTGCGACGACGGCGACCCGTGCACGACCGGCGAGACCTGCGACACCGCCGGCGCCTGCGCGGGCGGCACCTCGATCTGCGCCTGCGCCGTCACGGCGGACTGCGCGGTGTTCGAGGACGGCGACGCGTGCAACGGCACGCTGGTCTGTGTCGGGCGGGCCTGCGAGGTCGACCCGCTGACGGTCGTGACCTGCTCGACGTCGGGTGACACGACCTGTCGGCGCAACGTCTGCGCATCGGCCACGGGGCTCTGCGCCTACCAGTCGACCAACGAGGGGGCGGCGTGCGACGACGGGCAGTTCTGCACGACGACCGACCGCTGCGCCGGCGGCGCGTGTGTCGGCTCGGGGAACCCTTGCCCGTCCGGGCCGTGCTCCGTCGGCTGCGACGAGGGGCGGGACCGTTGCACGCTGCTGGCCGCAGGGACGACCTGCCGGGCCGCGACCGGGGATTGCGACGTGGCGGAGACCTGCGACGGCACCGCCGCCGACTGCCCGAGCGACCGCTACGAGCCCGCGTCCACGGTCTGCGAGGCGTCTGCGGGGCCGTGCGACGTGGCCGAGACCTGCAGCGGCTCGTCGCCGGACTGCCCGGCGAACGCGTTTCACCCGTCGACCTACGTGTGCCGGCCGGCCGTCAGCGGTTGCGACGTGGAGGAGCGCTGCACGGGCTCGTCGGCGAGCTGTCCGGCCGACGGCCACGCGGCGGACGACACGATCTGCGTGGATGACGGGACGCTGTGCGGAACGCCCAAGAACTGCCACGTCTGCCGCAGCGGAGCCTGCGTGCTGAACGCCGGCCACTGGTCGGCGGCCTGCCTGCCGTCGTGCGGGGTGATCCAGGACTTCTGCGGCATTCCCGCCGAGTGCTGCGGGGCGGGGACGGAGTGCGCGTACGGGGAGCCCGGGGGCGAGTCGAACGACTGCGTGAACTGCTGCGCCTACGAATGCTGCCTTCCGTCGCAGGTCGTGGAGTACTCCTGCGGCGACTACCAGGACAACGACTGCGACGGCCAGGTGGACTGCGACGACCCGGACTGCGAATTCCGGTCGTGTGACGGCGGGACGGGCTACTGCCAGTTCGGGATCTGCGTCTGGACGTGACGCGGTCCGGCTTCGTCCGGGCCCGGAGCGGCCGGCGGCGGCGGTGGGGGCTCCGGCGCCGGCTTGCGGCCGCCGGTCCTTTCGGCCGCGCGCGGGGGCGTGCTAGCATCGCGCCCCGATGATCCGCGTGACCGCCCTCTCCAAGCGCTTCGGCCGCAAGCCGGCCCTCGACGACGTGAGCGTCGACGTGCCGCAGGGCGTGCTGTGGGGGCTGATCGGGCCCGGCGCCTCGGGCAAGACGGTGCTGCTCAAGCACGTGGTCGGCCTGTTGACGCCGGACCGCGGGCAGGTGGAGATCGAGGGCCAGAACATCTCGACGATGGGCGAGGTGGCGCGGCAGCGGGTGCGCAGCCGGTTCGGCATGCTGTTCCAGCAGAACGCGCTGTTCGACTCGCTGACGGTGGCGGAGAACGTGGCCTTCCCGTTGCGGCGGTTGACGGCGCTGGACGAGCGGCAGATTGCGGAGCGGGTGGACGAGCGGCTGGCGCGGGTCGGGCTGTCGGACTTCCGCGACCGCTATCCGAACGCGCTGTCGGGGGGGCAGCGCAAGCGGGTCGGGATCGCGCGGGCGACCGTGACCCGCTCGGAGTACGCGGTCTTCGACGAGCCGACGGCGGGGCTCGACCCGGTGACCTCGCAGAAGATCTTCGACCTGCTGCACGCGGAGCAGCGGTCGATGAAGTCCACGGCGCTGATGATCTCGTCGGACGTGGCGGGGCTGATGACGGTGGTCGACCGGGTGGGGATGATGCTGCGGGGGAAGCTGGTGTTCGAGGGCACACGGGAGGAGGCGCTGGCGTCGCGGGACCCGTACGTCCGGCAGTTCCTGCGCGGGGAGACGGAGGGACCGCTCTGAGCTCGCTGCCCCCGGCCTCGATGCCGCCCGTCTCGCTCGCGCCGCCGGCGGCGCCGCCGCAGCGCAACTTCGCGGCGCGCGGGGCGGAGCAGCTGGTGCGCCGGGTGGGGCGCGGGATCGTCTCGGTCGCGCAGCAGGCGGGCGGGATCGTGGTGCTGCTGGCGAGGATCCTGCGGCGGTTCTTCCCGCCGGACATCGACTACTTCGAGTTCAAGCGCAACCTGCACAAGATGGGCAACAAGTCGTTGTTCATCGTGGGGCTGACCGCCGTGTTCGTCGGCGCGATCATGGTGGTGCAGGCCAGCGTCTACGTGCAGCAGTTCTCGGCCTACGCCTTCGTCGGATGGGGCGCGGGGTTCGTGATCCTGCGCGAGCTCGGTCCGATCCTGATCGCGCTGATGTTCTCCGGCCGCGTGGGGGCCAACAACACCGCGGCGCTGTGCGCGCTGGTGGTGACCGAGCAGATCGACGGCCTGCGGGCCTTGTCGGTCGGCCGGATCTCGTACCC
>CAZMRP010000357.1:0-5880 GCA_964568275.1 uncultured Myxococcales bacterium | reverse complement strand
CCCGCTTCACGAGGCGGGCCACGGTGGTCAGGTGCCACCGGCCGCCGCGGCAGGGGGCGCCCTCGGCCGCGAGCCGGGCCGCCACGTCCCGGAGGGACAGCCCCTCGGCCCGTAGCGCGCGCACGCGCTCGAGCACCGCTTGCTCCGCCGGCTCGGGGACCAGCGTCGAGCCGTCGGCCGCGATGGTGAAGCCGAAGGGGACCTGCCCGATCCGCTCACCACGGGTGCGCTTGACCGCGAGGGCCGCGCGGGTGCGGGCGCGGATGATGCCGCGTTCGTACTCTGCAAACGAGTCGATCATGCGGCGCATGAGCACGGCCGCGGGGTCGTTTCCCTCGGACCCTTCGCCGGCCGCCGACACGATGCGGGCGCCCGACCGCTGGGCGAACCGCTCGACCATCGCCGCGATGATGGGGTCACGGGCGAGCCGGTCACGCTTCGCAACGAGCAGCACCCCGGCGCGGTTGTCGGCCACGGCGTCGAGCGCCGCGACCAGCCCGGGCCGCTTCTCGAGGGGGGCGCCGCCGCTCACGCCGAGGTCGGCATGGACGGCGACCAGCTCGGCGCCGTGCGCCCGGCACCACGCCGCGAGGGCCGCGCGCTGGGCGTCGGGGCCGAGGGCCTGGTCATCGGTCGAAACGCGAACGTAGCCGACCACCGTCCGGGGGTTCGTCTTCGTGCCGTTCGTCGCCTTGTTCATCGTCGCGCCCTCCTGCCCTACTGACAGTGCAATCGGCGTGCCAACGGGTTACGACGGAATGACAACGGAATCCCGGCGGGGGTGTGTGTACAACTTGCGGCACTGTGACACGCCGATCATGGTGGGAGCGGCGCACACACTCGGCGCGGGCCGGGCGGGGCCGGTAGGATGGGCGCCGGGAGGGTGTCTCACCGGCCCGTGTACACGCGCCGGACGGTGCGTGTACACGCCCGCCCCTCCCCTCGCCGCCGGCAGGACCGCGGGCGACCTACAAATCCCCTCCGGCCGCCGGGTCGCGCGGGGGCGGGTCATCCTCCCCAGGAAATGGCGCCGTCGGGATGGGTTCGCCGGGCCGCAACCGGCCGGCCGCGTGGAGCCTGGCACAGAGCGAACAGATCGGCGGGCGGGGATTCGGGAGCAAGTTGATCGGGCAGAGCCGGCAGCCGGAACACCACCTACGGGCCACGGCAGCAGCAGCAGCCACGCGACCCGCGAGGGCCTCAAGCCTCGTTGTGGGATCGCTCTGCGTGTCCAGTCCAACGCTTCGTTCGAGGTTCGCCAGCAGGTCCGAGAGACGCATCGCCATCTAGGCCCCCGACAGCTCGCGATCCGCCGCCGCCTTCAACTCGTCCGGCGTCATGTCGGCGAGCGCCTTGTTGTGTTTCACGCGCGACGGCTCGGCGCCGGCCAACTCGCGCGCCGCCGCCTCGAGCAGCGCGTCTCCCGCCAGCTTGCCAGGCGACGGGCCTCGACGGCCGGGGGGAGTCGCCGACGGTGCAGACAGCTCGCGGTCGGCAGCGGCGCGGAGTTCATCCGCCGGCATCGTCCCGAAGGCCGGAGCCGACCTGGACGGCTGGGCGGCCGGCGTCGGATGTCCAGCGAGCACGGGGTTGTCCCGCAGGAAGGCGTCGAGTAGGGCATCCGTCGTGACTTCGCGACCGTCAGCAGCGACGGCGCAGACCACACCATCCGCACGCCGTCGGCAGTGCGGCCGAAGGTTCCCCTTCACGATGCCGGGCGAGCCCACGTCGGGCCGCGCCGCCAACAATTCGTCCAGCGCGCGGTCGATTGCCTCGCGGTCGGCGCGCTCCACCGTGCGGCTGAGTTCCGCCGTCAACTCCGCCTCCCGCCGGGCCGCGTTCGTTCGGATGCGTTCGAGTTCGGGATCCTGTTCCATCGATCTTCTCCTCTGCCCGGCCACGCCGGGCGTCTGGTGCTACCCCGTGCCTCACTGGACGCCGCCCTCTGCGGCGCGTCGTAAGCCCGCCAACTCCCCGGAGACGGACGCACCCTCGGGATCCGGCAGTGCGGCAACCGCGCGCTCGAGCCGGGCGATCCGCTCGAGCTGCTCTGCCGACGCCAGTCCCTTCTGCAGGAGGTTGACCAGCCCTGCGACCGCAGTAGCGATCCGCGCGTCGAGCAACCCGCGCTCGACCTTCCCGATCAACCGCCCCAGGTAGCGGTTGACCGCGGCCGTATCGATCAGGTCGGGCATGGGTTCATCCGCGGGAGTCGTCGGCCTGGGGCGGAGCCGCTCGCGCCCGCCGGCAGCGCGTCCAGCCTGGCACCGCTTCCGCAGTCCGGGGGTGTGAAAGGTACAGGTTGTGCGGCCCCCGAGGGCCGGGGCCTCGCACGGTTTCCCGTCCGCGCGAGTCGCGCTGCACCGCCTTGCTTCGCCTACCTTGGTAGGGACCGCCTGGGCGGGGCCTTCCCTCGTCCGCTTCCGTCTCGTGTTCATGCCACACCTTCCTTCCCAGCCGGTCCGCAACCGGCCTCATGCCCCGCCCGTCGTGGGCGAGGGATCACGCTGTCGAGCCGCTGGACTAACGCCCGCAGCTCTGCTCGGAGCACGTCCACCTCGGGACCGGCCACGGCGTTCAGGTCCGCGGCGAGGTCCACCGCCTTCCACCGGACCCGCCGGAGGTCGGCCACCGGCCAGTCGGGGAGCCGGGGCATTCAACCCGCCTCCTGGGCCGGGAATCGCCTCTCGGGGGTCGGATCGGGCTGCGACCCGTCCGAGGAGGGGATCGGGGATTCCTGGCCGTTGAACTCGACCCCTTCCGTGGGTTCGTCGTCGTTCTCGGGGGCACCCTCGACCCGCCCCGGCCAGCCGCCGAGCCTGTACGGGTAGCAGACGCACGCGCGAGCCGTGCACCCCTCCACCTCGCTCTGCACCCAGCCCATGCACTCGGTGCAATGCAGCTTGGTCATGGCCCGCCGGTCCTTGGTCGTGACGGCGCGGATGTACATCGCCCGCCACCGCTTCGGGATGTCGCGCAGCTTCCTCCGCTGGTCGTCCGTCAACTTCGCTTCGTCCATCGTCGTTGCCTCCTACGCCGCCGCCGTCGTGCGGCGGTCGGCCATGCGGGCCAGGTCGGCGAGCAGCTCAAGGGTTCCCGCCACCTCCCGCGCGAACCGTGCGTCTTCGGCTTCCTGCTCGGCACGCCGTCTCGCGGCGCGGTCCTCGGCCGCGGCGAGCATCCGTGCCAGGTGCTCCGCCTGCCGTCGCTGCGCCGGGGTCGGGCGCCGAGGACGAGCGGTTCCCGGTGGTCCCTCTTGGTGCCCGGGTGTGCCGTCGCTGTGCTCCGTGCGGTCCCCGGTGGGCATCACCTGTTGCCGTGCGGCGAGGTCGTCGGCCGCTCGCTGCTCGGCTGCCCGCTTCGCCTCGAGGTCGGCGCGCTGCTCCGCTGCCGCCTGCCGCTCCCGCTCCCGGGCCTGGTCGTCGAGCACGGGCACCGGCACCTCGGCCTCGCCGGGGATCGCGGTCTGCACCCGGTCCGCGTCGGTCGGGACACCTGTGGTCACGGCGCGTCGCTCAGGGCGCGTGCCCTCTCCTGCTCGTGTCTCCCTACCGGGGGCCCCGGGCAGCGGGCCGGTGGACCCGGAGGGGACCCGGCCGGGCAGGCTCGCTCCGCTCGCTCCGGCGCCTCGGGCCGGCGGGGCCTCTCTCGCTGCCTCCGGGGAGGGACAGGGGAAGAGAACCCCTCTATTAGCTCCACCGTACAAACGAGCGGGATCGTTGTGCATCGGTAGCGGGACCTGCCTGGCACGTTGGACGGCCGGGGAACGAGGGTTCGGGATGCCCAGTCGAACGAGGTCCTTCGCCAAGGTGCGGTCGCACGCCTCGAGCCCCACCGCGGCGAGCACGTCGCGCAGCTCGCGCAAGGTGGGTGTTCCACCGCGCCGCCCGATGTAGGCACGGATCACGGACTGACGATCCGCGCCGCGCGCAGCGATGTACTCCCGGGTCGGGTGCGCCTCGAGGTCGGCCGGGGCCTCCGGCTCGTTCCGCTCCGCCGCCCTCGCCGGCCATCCCAGGTCGGCCCCTTCCTCCGCCGTCACCCGCAGCCGGTCCGCAATCGTCGTCGCCCGCATCGGCATCCGGTAGAGGCGGGCGGACTCCACCTGCGCCTCCGCCTCGTCCGCCGGCAACGGGTCGGATGCCGTGCCGTCCGCGGACAGGCACTCGGCCGCGAGCTGCCGGACTGCGCCGCACACTTCCTCGAGCGGGACGCGGTTGCGTAGGAGGATGAAAGCGTAGGTCCAACAGACCATCGCCCGGTGCCCATGCCGGAAGCCGCCACGCCGCAGCCGCAAGGACTCGAACCGTTGCAGCTCGCGGCGCCACCTCGTCCGCGCGCCACGTCGCCCGCGCTCGGACTCGGCCTCAGTCACGATCCGCACCACGGCCGCCGGGAGCCGGGGGAGGTCGGCCGGCACGCCGAACGCCGCGGCGAGGTCGGCCAGCCCGTAGAGGTACGGCCGCCCTTCGACGCTCGCCGGTAGCAGGTAGCCGACGCGGGTCCCCGACCGCCGATGCACAGACCCCGCCACGCGGAACACCCGCGCCTCGTCCTTCGCGGCACCGTCGGGCGACAGGCCCATGCGGGCCATGCGCTCGAAGATCGCCTGTTGCACGTCCCGCCAGAGCCGCCGCACCTCCGGCCACATTCGGATCGGTCCGCCGACCGGATACCGCGGGTCGAGGTTCCGCAGGATCCAGAACAGCCAGGCGCCCGCGCCGCTCCGAAGCACGATGCTCGGGCACGGCACCTCGCCGCGGTCAACGGCGTCGAGCACGCGGGCGACGGCTTGCCACGCGGTCATCGTCCCCGGCCGCCCAACGTCGAGGTCCGTGAAGCACGCCGTTCCCCACTGCGTCGCCCATGCCTGCCGGATGGGGCGCCGCAGGCGGTTGACCAGCCAACTCCGCCGCGTGCGCGTCGAGCAGAACGAGTTGACGGACCCGAACGCCTCGCACTCGAGGAAGGCGCGCACCGCGGGGAACATCGCGCGCAGCTCGCGGGCCTGGATTGCGAACGGCTGGGACCACTGCTCGCGGCCCGGCTCGCCCGTCGGCCCCGTGGCAAACGCGATGTACCCGTCGTTGTCCCGATGCAACAGGTCGAGCACGTCGCACGACGGACCGGCCGGGACGATCCATCCCTCGCGCCGCGGGATCACGATCCGCGACGGCGCCGCGAGCACCGCGGGGTCGGATGGGGGCGTCGTGCTCACGCCTCGTCCCCGTCGTCGTCCGCGTCGGGCGCCACGCCAGCGAATGCGAGGGCCTCGTGTGCCGGGCGCAGGTTGGCGTCGATCAACGCCTCGAGGTCGCGCCGCCGCACGCGCACCGCGCGCCCCAACTTCACGCTCGGGAGCCGCCCGCGAGCGATCCACTTGTAGATCGTGAACTTGTTGACGGACAGCTCGGCCGCCGCCGCGATCACGCTGAGAAGTGCGCCGCCTCCGCGGTCCGTCGTGCCGGTCGAGGTCGCCTGGGGTTCACGCATCGCAGTCCTTCCTTCGTGCCGCTGCCCGGAGCTTGATGCCTCGCGCGTCCCGGGCAGCAGCACTCCGCCCGACGCACTCGTCCGCCGCCTCGCCCTGCACAACCGGGTGCAAGGTGGACACGATCCGCCGTTCGTCAACCAACCATGTCGCGTCGAGGTGCGTTCTGGTTTCACGCGACGGCTTCATACCCCTAAGAGGCAAGAGAACCGCGCCAGCCTGTGGGGAGGAAACCGCCGATCCAGTGGGGAGGAAACCGCCTAGGTGGGGAGGAAACTCGGAGCCGGTCAGTCGTCGTCGGACTCGGGTGCCGACTCGAGATGCGACGAACACTCCTGCCCGCTCCGGACCATCCCGATCACCGATTCCGGAGCATCCCGATCACCGAT
>CAZMRP010000356.1:0-5913 GCA_964568275.1 uncultured Myxococcales bacterium | reverse complement strand
CTCGACGTCGTCGGCGTCCTGCGCCGCGGCGGAGGCGACCGCCACCGTCGCGACGGCGAGCAGGGCGAAAACGGCGAGCAGACGTCCACTCATCGGGGCGCGACCATAGCGCAACGTCGGCCGCGAGGCCAGGGGGCTCAGCGCGGGGGATGGTACAGCCCCGCGTCGTCGGCGCCCAGCATTCCGGCGTCGAACGAGCGGCGGTCGACCGGGAGCAGCCGGCGCGCCATCGCCGGGGTCAGCAGCGCCCGGTGCGGCAGGGCGTCCAGCCTCGTCGCAACCTCGTCGAGCCGTTCGTCGTCGGTGGTCCAGTCGAACGGCAGGGTGTCGAGGTCGAGCGGCCGCGAGTAGGACCGCAGGGTGCGGCGCCCCTCGACGCTGAAGTAGTCGTCGAAGTACGAGAGCACCAGCTCGCGCAGGGACCGGTGGATCGGCTCGCGCCAGCGCAGGCCGCTCATGTTCGACTTGGCCACGGCGCCGAAGTGCCGGTCGCGGCGGAAGACGGCGATCACGTGGTCGTCGTCCCGCACGGCCCGCAGGTCGACCACCAGCGGCGGGAACCCGGCGTGCCGGAGGGCGGCGGCGGCGAACAGCGCGCCGTCGAAGCAGTGGGCACGGCGGTCCCGCAGCACGCGGCGGGGGGAGCGGTAGCAGGGGTCGGTGCTGTACGGGATGCGGTCCAGGAACGCCTGGATCCGCTCGGGCCGGTCGAGCCGCGCCAGTTGCCGGCGCTCCGAGGCGGTGGAACCCAGGCGGTACGCGATCGCGCGGGACATCGGTCGCCTCCTGCCCCCCGGTGCGGAGTCTACGCGGGGGAGGTCGCGGTTGTCACGGCGGCGCCGTGGCTCGGCCGCCACCCGGCGCGTCGGGGCCCGAGGCGCTCGTGCGGCGAGACACGGTCGATTCGCCGGTGCAAGGTAGCCGGGTGCGGCCCGGTCTGCTACGGTCCTCGACGTGGCAAGGGAGGTTCGAATGACCAGACGGCTTGCTTCGCTCACCGTGCTCGCGCTGCTGGCGACGGCCGCCGCGGGCTGCGGGGACGACACGACCGGCGTTCCCGGCTGCACGACGAGCGCCGACTGTCCCGGCGGCCGCGTGTGTCTCGAGGGCCGCTGCGTGGCCTCGCCGGACGTCGTGGACGGGGACGACGACGCGAACGACGGGACCGCGGACCTCGCGGAGGGCGGCTGCCCGCCCGCCCGAAGCTGCAGCGGCGGCACGGTCTGCTGCGCGGAGGGCGAGGAGTGCGTCGACGGCTACCTGTGCCTGCCGGTCTGCGCCGCCGTGCGTTGCGGCGACAGCGGTCGGCTGTGCTGCGGGTCGGGCCAGGTGTGCCTGGACGGCGTGGTCTGCGCGGCCGACTGCGCGGCCGACCGGGAGCTGTGCGGCGCGGACCTCGACGTCTGCTGCCCGCCGGGCGAGTTGTGCCTGGCCGACGCCTGCACCGTCCCGGGGGACCTGTGCGGGGACGACTTCGACTGCCGCGACGACGCGTTGTACTGCGAGCCGGCCATCGCCCGCTGCCTGCCGACGCCGCCGCCGCCCGTGTGCGAGGTGCGCCCGGAGTTCGACCGGGTGGCGCTGGAGGCGGAGTGGCATTTCGACGGCGTCGAGGTCGGCGGCCTGGTCTACGACCAGGTGATCGTGGCGCCGGTGGTGGCCGACGTCTCGGGCGACGGCGTGCCCGACGTCGTGGTGCAGGTGTACCGCGGCACCGCCTGGTCGACCGCCGTGCTCGTGGCGCTCAGCGGCGACGACGGCCGCGTGCTGTTCACGGTGGGCCGCGGCGCCGATGCGCCCGACGGCGAGGGGATCGCGTTGGCCGACTTCGATCCCTCGGACCCGGCGGCGGAAATCGCCTACCGGCTCGAGACCGGGGGCGTGCGGCTGCTCGACGGCGACGGCGTCACCGAACTGGGACGCCGCGCCGACCTCGCCGCCCAGCGCGGAACGCTGGAGGTGGCCGACGTGAACGGCGACGGCTTCCCCGACGTCGTGCTGGGCTGCCGGGTCCTCGACGGCTCGGACCTGGCCGTCGACCTCGGCGTCGCCGCCGGCTGCACCGGCTCGAGTTTCTACGCCCCGAGCGTCGCGGACCTCGACGGCGACGGCTTCCCGGAGGTGGTCCTCGGCGGCGGTGCCTGGGACCCGCGCGACGGCTTGGTGCAGTACCTGACCGGCAGCTGGGACGGCATGACGGCGGTGGCGGACCTCGACCTGGACGGCACGCCCGAGGTGGTGCTGGTGCGGTCGGGCTCGTTGCAGGTCCTGTCGGGGGCGGACGGCAGCGTGCTGGTGGGGCCGGCCGGCGCGTGGGCCGCCGGCACCTTCGCGATTCCCGGGGGCGGCACCGGCGGCGCGCCGACGGTGGCGGACTTCGACGGCGACGGGTTGCCCGAGATCGCCACGGCGGGGCAGGGGGCCTACGCGGTCTACGACCCCGACTGCCTGCCCACGCCGCCGCGCAGCGGCGGGGACGCCTGCGCCACGACCGCCTTCCTGCGCTGGCAGGTGCCGACCCAGGACCTCAGCTCCTCGGTCACCGGCTCCAGCGTGTTCGACTTCCAGGGCGACGGGGCCGCGGAGGTGATCTACAACGACGAGTGTTTCCTGCACGTGTTCGACGGAACGACGGGCGAGGACGTGCTGGCGGCGCCGATCCCCAACTCGTCGCGCACCGGCTACGAGTACCCGATCGTGGTCGACGTGGATGCCGACGGCAACTCGGAGATCGTCGTCGTGGCCAACAACGACCAGGCGGTGGCGCGGGACAACTGCCCGACCGCCTACTCCCGCGCCTTCGGCGTGCCGGTGGCCGACCTGCCGGCCGAGTACGCCCGCGGCACGAAGGGGGTGTTCGTGTACGGCGACCCCGGCGACCGCTGGGTCGGCACGCGCCCGATCTGGAACCAGTACTCCTACCACGTCACGAACGTCGGCCCGGCGGGGGAAGTCCCGGCGACGGAGCTGGACAACTGGAGCGTCTCCGGCCTGAACAACTACCGGCAGAACGTGCAGGGCAGCGGGATCTTCAACGCCCCCGACCTGCAGGTGACCCTGGAGGCGGCCGCGGCCTGCGCCGACCGCACGCTGCGGCTGAGCGCGGTGGTGCGCAACGCCGGCAGCCGCGGCGTTCCGGCCGGGGTGTTGGTCGAGTTCCGGCGCACGGCGCCCGCGCCGGAGGAGACCGTGGGCACCGCGGCGACCACGACTCCGCTGCTGCCCGGCGGCAGCGAGCGCGTCACCGTGACCGTCGCGGACGTGCCGCTCGACGTCGACCTGGCCTACGAGGTGCTGGTCGATGGGGCGGGGGGCGCCGGCTCGCCCGGCGCCGTCGTGGAGTGTCTCGAGGACAACAACCGGGCTGCGGCCGACGGTCGCTGTCCGGCGCTGATCTGACGCCGTCCCGCGTCAGCCCAGGAACAGCAACAGGCTGACGGCCATCACGGCCATCCCGGCCACCAGGCCGTAGATCGCCAGGTGTCCCTGGCCGTACTCGCGCGCCGCGGGGAACAGCTCGTCGAGCGAGATGAAGACCATGATCCCGCCCACCGCGGCGAAGACGATGCCGAACACCAGCGGGGTGAAGAACGTGCGGAGCAGCAGGAAGCCGATCAGGGCCCCGATCGGCTCGCTGAGGCCGGAGAGGAACGAGAGCCAGAAGGCCTTCTTGCGCGAGCCGGTGGCGTAGTAGATCGGCACGGAGACCGCGATCCCCTCGGGGATGTTGTGGATCGCCACCGCCACCGCGATCGAGATCCCGATGGCGGGATCGGTCAGCGCCGCGGCGAAGGTCGCCAGACCCTCCGGGAAGTTGTGGATCGCGATGGCCAGGGCCGAGAACATCCCCATCCGCAGCAGGCGCTTCTCGCGGCCCGGGGCCGCGGCGGGAGCAGCGGGCATGCCGGCCGCCGCGGCGCCCTCCGGCGAGCACTCGCGGAGCTGTTCCACCGGGCGGGCCTCGTGCGGGTTCTCGTAGGACGGGATCAGGCGGTCGATCACCGCGATCAGCAGGATGCCGCCGAAGAACCCCGCCGTGCCCAGCCACGCGGCGGTGCCCGGATCGCGCACCGCGGCGATGGAGTCGATGGCCTTGGTCAGGATCTCGGTGAACGAGACGTAGATCATGACGCCGGCGGAGAAGCCGAGCGCGACCGAGAGGAACCGCGTGTTGGTCCGGTGCGCGAAGAAGCCGATCGCGCTGCCGATGCCGGTCGACAGGCCGGCGAACAGCGTCAGGGCGAAGGCGAGCAGGACGCGGTCGTCCAATCCGGTCCACCTCCGGGGCCACTGCTACCACGGCCCGCCCGGCCGATCCAGGCCGCCCGAGAGCTGCTAGCGGATGTAGCCCAGCGCCCGCAGCAACTGCTCGTCCCGCGCGGACGGCGGCCGGCGCGCGACCGGGGCACGGTCCGCCAGCCGAGCCTGCTCGTGCAACAGGACGCCGGGCCACGCCGGTCTCGGTACCTCGGTCGCCGGCAACGTCACGTGCTCGCCGGTCGCCGGGTCGATGCGGAAGGCGGTCCACACGCCGTCCCGCGGCACGTGGATCAGCTGGTACTCGGTGTCGCGCAGCGAGAACGCCGGCGTCCGGACGGCCCGCTGCAGCGCCCCGTCGGGCACGAAGTACGAGCTGTGCGAGAGCACCGCCCGCGCGGACCCGTCGGGCCGCTCGATGCGGTCGAGCGTCCGGCCCTCCATTTCCGGCGGGATGGGGAGGCCGAGCCGGTCGAGCAGCAGCGGGGCGAGGTCGGTGAGCGAGGCCGGGCCCGTGACGCGCCGCGGCCGCGTCTCGTCCGGATCGAGGACGACCAGCGGCACGCGCAGCGCCTCGTCGAAGAAGTCGAAGCCGTGGCCGAACCGGCCGTGCTCCGCGAATTCCTCGCCGTGGTCGGAAAGCACGACGACGATCGTGTCGCGCGCCAGGCCCAGCTCCTCGAGTTGCCGCCGCAGCCGGCCGAACTCGTGGTCCCAGAACCGCACCTCGCCGTCGTAGAGGTCGGAGAACCGCCGGAACACCGCCTCGCCGGCCCGCACGCGCCAGCGCAGGTCGACGGCCTCTTCGCCCAGTTCCGGCCGCAGCTCGACCGGCACTCCGCGGGACATCGCGCCGCCCAGCGCGGCCATCGTCGGGTCGGTGACCACGTTCCAGGTGTTGCGCACGTAGCGGCCTGCGTAGTCGGGGGAGAAGAAGTCGTAGAACGGCTCGGGAGCGGCGTACGGAGCGTGCGGCTCCATGTAGTGGACGTAGGCGAAGAACCGCTCGCCGCGGTGCGCGCGCAACCAGCGGAACAGCCGCCGGTGGAGCCGCCCGGCGTCCATGAAGAAGCACTCCTCGAAGTGCTCGAAGGACCGACGGAAGCCGTGGCTCTCGCCGATCAGCGGGTTGGACAGGAACGCCGCGGTGGTGTACCCGGCGTTCCGGAACGCATCGCCGACCGTCGCGCGGTCCGCCGGCAGCACCGAAGCGGTGGCGTCCACGACGCCGTGGGTCGTCGGCTCCGTGCCGGTCAGCAGCGAGACGACCGCCGGGAGCGTCCAGGGGGTCGGCGTGAACGCCTGCTCGAACACCAACCCTCGGTCGGCGGCCCGATCGAGGTTCGGGGACGTCTCCCGACCGTAGCCGTAGAGCCCGAGCCGGTCGGCGCGCAGCGCATCGACCACCAGCACCAGCACGTTGCGGCCGGGGCCGTCGGCCGTCCGGCGGGGCACGTCCGCCGTCGTCACGACCTCCAGCTCGCTCAGCCCCGCCCGCGCGCCCGCGGCGCCGTCGGAACTCTCGACCCGCAGCTCCAGCTCGTGCTCGACCGTCATCCCCGGAAGGGCGAACTCGGCGCGCGCGTCCCGCCGCCAGGGCGCCTCCGCCGCCGGCGCCAGGCCGACCTCGCCCAGCGGCCGCCAGGGCGCCTCGTT
>CAZMRP010000355.1:0-5919 GCA_964568275.1 uncultured Myxococcales bacterium | reverse complement strand
CAGTCGTACGCGTACGTCGTCTCTCGAACCAGCGTCCCGGCTGCATCCCGCAGCTCGGCCGCGGCCACCAGCGAGCCGAGCCCGTCGTAGCGCAGATTCTCCGTTCGGACCCGAAGTCCGAGGCTGTTCGGCGGGCACCGTTGCAGCCGCTGCGCGGTCGGCGCCTGACGCCCGTGCGCGCCTCGCGGACACCTCGACGCCCTCGACTCCCTCCCGCGGGAATGGCATTCTGCCGGGAGTCTCGGGGACCGGCGACCGGATCGAGGGGCAGGCGACGGCGCGCGGCACGGGGCAAGGAGGCTGCGGATGCGACGCGAGCTGCGACCCTGGTGCACGGGGGCGGCGGTGGTGCTGGCGCTGGCGGCGGTCGGTTGCCGCTGCGGAAGCTCGACGCCCGGCAAGCCCGGCAAGGCCGGTTCGGCGCTCGAGGCGATCCCCGGCGACGTCGATGCGGTGGTCGTGATCGACACCGAGGGCCTGCGGCAGGGTTCGCTCGGCGAGTTCCTCTACACGCCGTGGGTCGTGCGGCAGCTCGGCGACTGGGGCGGCCCGACGTGCGCGGCGCTGGCCTCGCGGACGACGCGCCGCGCGGCGCTCGGACTGCGCCTGGCCCGCGCGCAGGAGTTCTTCTTCGCCGCCGAGGGCCCGACGCTGGAGGAGGTCAAGCGCTGCGTCGACGAGCACGCGAAGCGCCAGGGGCTCGCGTCGTCGTACGAGGAGGTCTCCGGGGTGCGGGGGCTGACCGACTCGCGGGGCCTGCACATGCTGGCGGCCGGGGAGCGCGTGGTGGTGCGGGCGTTCCCGTTCGCCAACCTGACGGTGCTGGCCGAGGCGGCGAAGGTGGCGCGGGGCGACGTGCCGAACCTGGCCGGGAACGCGGCGTTCCGCGAGTTGATCGCGGAGCTGGGCGGCGACGTGACGGTGGCGTTGTCGGAGACGCAGCAGCTGCTCTCGGCCTACGGCCAGGGGCTGGAGGAGACGGTGGCCGGGATGGTCCCGCCGGACCTCTGCGCCTCGCCGCTCGAGGTCCAGATGTTCCTCTCCACGGCGCGCGCGCTGGGGCTCGGCGAGCTGGCGGGGATCGACGCGGTGCTCAAGGCGAAGTTCGCCGGCCGCGAATCGATCTGCCTGCGCGACGTGGTGCAGGAGACCTTCCGCACCATCGCCGGCGTCCGGGCGGCGGGCGCGACGCTGACCGGTCGCGCGGACATCGAGCTGGGGCTGGTGCTGGTGTTCGGGGACGAGGCGTCGGCGGCGGAGGTGCGCGGGGTGCTGGGCGACCTGGTCTACGCCTTGTCGGTGCTGCCGCAGAACCTGGACAAGCTGGAGCGCGACTGGCCGATGGTGGTCTCGTGGATCCAGAAGCGCGTCGACCTGCCGACGCTGCGCACGGCGCTGCGCAACCCGGTGTTCAAGCACCTGTCGGTGCTGGGCGAGGGGCTGAAGGTCGAGCTGCGGCTGCGGGTGGAGGAGTCGGACGTGCGCGCGGCGGTGGAGAACACCCAGCAGCTGCTGACCAAGCTGGTGGCCACGAACTAGCGAGCCGGCGACCCGGCCGCCCCTACTTCCCGGCGACGGCCTTCACGGCGGCGCGGACGAACTCGGCGGCGAGGTCGTGCTCGACGCCGGCGATCCACAGGTCCTCGCGCGGCAGGCGGACCTCGAGCTGCGCGTGTTTCCGGGCGGCGGGGACCAGCACGTTGAGGGCCAGATCGAGCACGACGCCGAGGCCGAGCAGGCCGAAGCCGGCCAGCGCGAGCGGGGCATAGCCGCCGGCGATGCCGTCGTGGATCGCGATGATCCCCACCGAGCCGCCGACGACCAGGCACAGCAGTCCGAGCAGCAGGTGCAGCCAGCGGTAGCGGCGGACGAGGCCGAGGCCGAGCACGGTGGTCAGCGGGAAGTGCAGCTCGGTCTCGCGCATCCGGCGCCCGAGGATCGACGCCTGGCGCCGCAGCACCAGGCCGTCGGGGGCCAGGCGCAGCGTGGCCTGGCGGCGGTAGCCGACGAGGAACCGGGCGAGCTGCTGCAGGACGAACCACGGGACGAACAGCAGGGAGACGTGCAGCGCGACGCGCGCCACGCTCCACGGAACGCCGGCGCGCCGCCGGCGCAGCTCGCCGCCGACGACGAGGTCGGCCCCGGGCCGGACCTTCGACTCGCCGAGGCGGCTCGGGCGGATCTCGAACGCCTCGAGCGCAGCCTGGTCGGCCGGCGCGGTCGTCGCCTGCGTTGCACCCCCGCTGGCCGGCCCGGTCTCCGACACGGCGCGTAGCCAAGCACAGGCGCGGCCGTCGGGCAAGTACCCGACGCGGCGGCGGCGGTTGTGGTATCGTTCGGCGGAGCGAGACACGGCGATGAAGGTCTGGTTCCACGAGCGGTTCCTCGAGCGCTACGCGCGGGACCCCGCGGCGGAGGAGGGGCGGCTCGACACGATGCTCGCCGTGGCGCGGTCGCGCCACGAGTTGGCGCACCCGGAGCCGGCGGGCGAGGAGGACGTGCGGCTGGTGCACACGCGGCGGCACTTCGAGGAGATCCGGGGCGAGCGGCGGATCTACCCGGTGGCGCTGCTGGCGGCGGGCGGTGCGGTCGCGGCGGCGGAGGCGGCGCTGGCGGGGGAGCCGTCGTTCGCGCTGATCCGGCCGCCGGGGCACCACGCGAGCCCCGACTCGTGCTGGGGCTTCTGTTTCTTCAACAACGTGGCGATCGCGCTGTCGCGGCTGCTGTACCGCGGGGCGATCGGCGGCGCGTTCGTGCTCGACTTCGACCTGCACCACGGGGACGGGACGGAGCGCGCGTTCGGCGACGACGCGCGCGTGCAGTACGCGCACCCGGAGGCGTCGAACCGCGCGGAGTTCGTGGAACAGGCGCGGCTCGCGCTGCGCGGGGCGGCGCCCTACGACCTGTTGGCGGTCTCGGCGGGATTCGACCGCTTCGCGGAGGACTGGGGCGGGATGCTGGCGCTCGAGGACTACCGCGAGCTGGGGCGGCTGGCGCGGGACGAGGCCCGGCGCCGCTGTGCGGGTCGACGTTTCGCGGTGCTCGAGGGAGGGTATAATCACGCCCGGCTGGGCGACTGCCTGGCGGCGTTCCTGGAGGGCTTCGACGATGCGGGCTAGACGGAATCCGGGCGGGTGGGGGGCGGCGGCGCTCGCGGCGCTGACGCTCGGCTGCGGCCTGGAGACGTCGGGGCTCGGGTGGGGCGACGTGCCGTGGGACGCTGCGGAGGGCGGCGGCGGGGAAGCGGCGAGTGAGGCGGAGGCGGCGGGGGACGACGGCAGCGCGACGCCGGACGACGGCGGCGCGCCGGACCCGGGCCTGCCGGAGGCCGAGGCGGCCGACGTGGACCTGCGGGACGAGGTGGAGGCGTCGACCTGGTGCGGCGACGGGCTCGTGCAGCCGGGGGAGGACTGCGAGCCGGGGCAGCGCGAGTCGTGCACGTCGACCTGCGGTCCCGGGGTCCGCGAGTGCAGCCCGATCTGCACCTGGGACACCTGCCGGTCGACGGTGGCCGAGACGTGCAACGGGGTCGACGACGACTGCTCGGGGCGGGCCGACGACGGTGCGGGGATGGAGTGCGTCTCGGGCATGGAGGAGCCGTGCGGCCCGTGCAACCTCGGCGTGCGGACCTGCAGCACGTCGACGTGCACCTGGAGCGCGTGCGCGCTGTCGACGCCGGACGCGTGCGAGCCGGGGACGACCGAGGCCTGCGCGGCGCCGATCTGCGGCGCGGGGCACCGGACCTGCCTGCCGGCGTGCACGTGGAGCGACTGCACGCCGGACGTGCACGACTGCATGCCGGGCACGACGCAGGTCTGCGACGGCGGCGACTGGTGCGGCGCGGGCGTGCAGACCTGCGGCGCCGACTGCCGTTGGAGCGCGTGCGACGGCTCGCCGCCCTGGGAGTGCTCGAGCCGGAGCGACACGCGCTGGTGCGAGAAGTCCCCGCTGTGCTACGGCCTGAACTTCTGCGAGGCCGGCTGCCACTGGTCGGTCGAGTGCCACACGCTGGGGTGCTAGCGGCTGGGCGATTCCTGCGCTAGTCTGCCGTCCCATGAGAGAGCTGCTCGATCGAATCGGATACGTGCCGCGCCGGGGGGTGTGGGAGCTGACGCTGCGCTGCAACCTGCGCTGCCTGCACTGCGGGTCGCGGGCCGGGGCGCCGCGGGGCGACGAGCTGACCGACGAGGAGACGTACGGCCTGGTCGACGCGCTGGCGCGGCTGGGGATGAAGTCGATCACGCTGTCGGGCGGCGAGCCGCTGATGCGGGAGAACTGGCCGCAGATCGCCGAGCGGTTCCGCAAGCGCGGGGTGCGGGTCAACATGATCTCCAACGGGCTGGGCGCCGACCGCGAGACGGTGCGCCGGATGAAGAGCGCCGGGTTGTCGAACTACGGCGTGTCGATCGACGGGAGCGAGGAGGTCCACGACTTCGTCCGCGGCAAGCCGGGGGCGTACCGGGCGGCGATGCAGGCGATGGAGAACTGCCAGGCCGAGGGGCTGCCGTCGGCGTGCGTGTCGTCGATCAACACGCGGAACTACCACCAGCTGGAGCAGGTCGCCGAGACGCTGTGCAACCACGGGGTCAAGGACTGGCAGATCCAGTACGGCCGCCCGATGGGCAACATGGGCGACCACCTGGACCTGGTCTGCAAGCCGGAGACGATCCTCGACCTGCTGCCGCGGATGGCGAAGCTGTACCGGCAGTACGAGGGACGGATGCGGGTCTACGCCTCCGACTCCATCGGGTACTACTCGGACGACGAGGAGCTGTTCCGCGGCGGGCGGTCGATCGCGGGGGTCTGGAGCGGCTGTCTGGCGGGGGTGCGGGTGATCGGCGTCGAGGCCAACGGCAACATCAAGGGCTGCCTGTCGATGCAGACCGACGAGTTCGTGGAGGGGAACATCCGGCAGGAGCCGCTGGAGAAGATCTGGACCAAGCCGGGGAACTTCCGCTACACGCGCGGCTTCACGCTCGAGCGCGCAGCCGCGCAAGTCGGAGTCGCCCCGATGCTCTTGCTCCGCGTCGATCAGCGTCGACAGGCCCTGCGCATGGATGTTGTGCGTGCGCTTGCGACCTTGCTCGCGGAGTCCGTCGGAACCGTCGAGGTCGCATGCGGGCGCGTGGTGGAGTCGACCGATGCGCGTTGGCTCAACCCCTATCCGCCCGTGCCCATCCTCGGCGACAAGATCGAAGTCTGATAGCGTCTGCGGATGGGCATCAGCTTTTTGATCAAGCGAGGCACGTCGGGTTCCCCTCTTGCGACCGAGAGCGATCCGAATGCGCTCGGCATCGCGCCGACGCTGGGAGGCAATTTCACCGATCCGCGCGTGTTCATCGCGAGGGTTCAGCCCGCGCAGGGGAGCAACCCCGCGGCACCGACCGTGGGGTGGTTCTTGATCGGCGCCAAGGGCGGGACGACGTGCAGCGTGCAGCTGTGGTGGTACGAGGCGACCACTCGGTCGTGGTGGCCGTTCGGAGCGGCGGTGACGGCGACGCCGCTTACTCCCGTGATCTCGGACGGGCCGCGCGTCGACTCGGCTCCGATGCTCCTTCAGGTCGTCACCAACACGGGCGTGGAGCAGATCGGGGCGATCTATTCCTGATCGACGGGGCCGGCTGAGATCTCCGGAACCCGGGTTCCGGAGATCGCGATAGCATCGGTGCCCATGCAGACGCGGCACGTGGCGAGAGCTCTTCAGGTGCAATGCGCGCGCATCGTGAGGTGCGGCGAGGATCCGACGGCATGGCATCCGGTAGCGACCGGGGCGCGCCTTCACCACGTCGACTTGCAGCGAGAGGTCGTCGACGACGTGTCGTTCACGAGCACGCTCGATGTTCGCGCGAGCGTGAGCTTCGATGGGGCGTGGCGCGTCGAGGTCGTCTTCGGCATGCGCGTCGGCAATGAGCTGCCGGA
>CAZMRP010000354.1:0-5946 GCA_964568275.1 uncultured Myxococcales bacterium | reverse complement strand
CCGCCGACGCGGCCCGAAGAGCTTCCGACTCGGAGGCGTTGACGCTCGTCCTCGGCTGGCAGATCGGCGTGCTCGCCGGCGCCGGTCGCCTTGCCGAGGCCCGCCGCACCCTCGTGGAGGCCGAGCAGCTTGCCTCGCACGGCTCCGCCCGCGCGCGGGCGTTTCTCGCTGCGCAGCGGGCCGCCCTCGCCGGCGCGGCAGGGGACCTGGTCGACCGCAGGGACGCATTCCAGATGGCAGTCCAGTCATATCGTGAGGCGGGCGACTCGCGGCGAGCGGTGGGTGCGGAGGTGAATCTCGCGGACGTGCTCAACCGCATCGGCGCCTACGACGAGGCCGTCAGTGCGCTGACGGCAGCGGCGGAAGGGTGCCGGCGGCTCGGGCTGCGCGGCCGCGAGGGTTGGGCGATGCTCAACCTCGGCTACGCACTGGTGATGCTCGGCAGGTCCAGCGAGAGCCTCGCCGCGCTTGTACAGGCGGAGACGCTTGCCCGGGCCTCACGCGACGCGAGGTTGGCGACCGCCGCGCGCATCTATCGGGTTCGAGCGCTTCGCGCCGAGCGGCGCGTGCCGGAAGCGCTCGGCGAGGCGGCCCGCGCCGTTGCGGAGGCGGAATCCGTCGGCTCTCCGGTCTTCCTCACGCTGGCTCTCGTTGCCGCCGGGCGGACTCGACTCGAGGCCGACGATCCGGCGTCCGCGCTGGAGCTGTCGCAGCGGGCAGTGGAGCTGTGCGAGAAGCTGGGCGGCATCGAGGAGGACGAGGCCGAGGTGTACCTCGTCCACGCGCGCGCGCTGCGCGCCAACGGCCGGCCGGAGGAAGCCCGTCGCGTCCACGCGCGCGGCCGGGAGCGGCTCTGGGAGATCGCCTCGAAGATCGGCGACCTCGGCTGGCGGGCGCGGTTTCTGCGCGACGTCCCGATACACCGGGCGCTGGTCGAGACGGACGAGTTCGGGTAACGCCGGTCGCTAGTAAGGCGGATCCGGATCGATGAGGCCGACCAGCCCTTCCCGCGTCAGCCGCGAGATGGCGGGGAAGGCCTTGGGGGGGAGGCGGCCGCCCACCGGGAGCAGCCGGCCGTCGAGGTTGCGGTCGTTGTCGGCCAGGAACGGGTCGAGCCGCTCGATGCCGTCGTCCCAGCCGGAGGTGGCGCTGTCGACGTTCTGCGCCTGCGCGCCGAAGGACGTGGCCGCGCCCGTCACCGAGAGGCCCTCCATCGTGACCGCGCCGAGGTTGGCGCCGCCCATGTCGAGCAGCAGGCCGATGCGCGCGTTGTCGACCAGGTCCACGCCGCGCAGATCCACCGACGTCTTGGGCAGCACGACCTGGATCCCGTCCCCGGCCTGCACCTCGTCCAGCGTCCCGCAGCCGTGGCAGCCGTAGGCCGTCCCGATCACGTCCAGGTCGGCGACGACCGTCGTGTCCGGCTCGTACAGCATCACCCCCGCGAAGTGGTTGTCCTCCAGCAACGCCGGCACGTCGGGCGTTCCGCGCAGCGTGAACGAGAGCACGTCCTGCGCCCAGACCCCCGTGTCGCCGCAGTTGCGTACCGTCAGCCCGTCGTGCAGCGCCGTCCCGCCGGCATGCGCCAGGCCGAAGTGCAGCCCGCGCTCCACCGAGACGCCGTTGGTCGTCACCGCCGTCCCGCCCAGGAACACCGCGCCGAAGGTCGGCGGGCCGGTCCAGCTGCGCGTCTCGTCGAACGTCGTGTCCAGCGGGAACGCGTGCGGACTCCGCAGCCCCGTGAACTCCACCCCCGTCAGCCTCGTCGTTCCCGCGTGCGTCACCAGCCCGGCCAGCCCGTTGCCCTCGACGGCCCCCGTCGACCAGGTGATGTCGTCGTCGATCAGGATGGCGCCGATCGCCGCGAACCCGGCGATGGTGAGGTTCTCGACCGTCACCGCGCCGCCCCGCACGACCACCAGCCCGTGCGTCGCCATCGTGTCGGGATCGGCCAACGCGGGGTCCGCCCGCCGCAACTCGGTCGCCGTGTAGGGGCCCCGCAACGTCAGGTTGGTCAGCAGCAGGGTCGCCAGCGTCTCGATACCCACGCCCACGCCCCGGGTGGACTCCACCGCCAGGTCCTTCAGCTCAAGCGCGCCGTCGTCCGATCCGATGGCCACGATGCCGTAGTTCGACGACGAGACGACCCGCAGGTTCGACACCACCGTGGGGGTCGTCGACGGGCTCAGCGTCAGCACCGGCCGCCGGTCGTCCGGCGCCGAGCGGAGCGTCGGCGGCCCCAGCGGTTCGGTCTGGCCGAGCAGGCTGACGCCGGCCGGCACGTGGAAGCTGCCCTCGATGTCGCAACCCGACCCGATCCCCACCGTGGCGCCGTTGTGGGCCGCCGCCAGGGCGGCCGCGAGGTCCCCGGAACTGCAGACCGGTCCCTCGATGATGCCGTCATCGCCAGTCGGAACGTCGATGTCGTATTCGAGCGGAGTATCCGCCCATGCGTCGCGCACGTCGTCGTGGTCCCAGGGACCCATGGACTCGTCCATGCCGCAGCCCAACGTCCCTCCCCATGCGAGGCCTACGAGCACGATCGATGCAACCCGCTTCCTCATCTGGGCCTCCCTCGCCGGTCCGGCACAATTGATGCTGACCCGGACGACCCGATCTGTCAAGGAAACCCCGGCCGAAACCCCGGCCGAAACTCCGGCCGAGGGTCGGGCGAACCGCCTGCTTGAACCCGCCGCTCGACACCGCGGTATACTTCGCCCCGGCCCGGGTGGCGGAACCGGCAGACGCCGGGGGCTTAAAACCCCCTGACCCGACCGGGTCGTGCGGGTTCGACTCCCGCCCCGGGCACCACGCGCCGCCCTTCCAGGTTGCGCCGCGCGCCTTCGCGCCTATAGTGACGGTCGTGCGCCCCGGTCGCCCCGGGGGCGGGAAGGAACGACCAGCGATGTCCAACCGACGACGTCATCATCTCCGTGCGGGTCGCCCGACCGGTTGGCGGCCGTGGGCCTGGACCGCAGCCGTGCTCGGCCTCGCCGCCTGCGGCGACGACTCGACGGTCGTCGAGGACGGGACCGACGGCGACACGGTCACCGATGCGGAGGCCGACGCGGGCCCGGACCCGCTGGCCTGCGAGCCTCGGGCGACACCCCTGCCGCTCGACGAGGTGCCGGCGGTCGGCGCGGCGGTCGCGGGTCGGGTCACCGCGGCGGACGAACTGCCCGGCGGCGAGCTCGGGTTGACCCAGCCCGGCCTGGCCTGGAAACTCGCCAACCGGGACGTCGTCTTCGTCCTCGAGGGCAACGAGGCGCACGTCGGCTACAACCTCTACGGCGGCAGCCTGATGGACGCCGACCTGCAACGCGACGGCGGGCCGGGTCACGACACCTTCTTCGAGCAGTTCGCCGTGGTGGGCTACCGGTTGTCCGACGCCGAGCGGGTCGAGGTGCTGTGCGACGGCAACGGCGGGCGGCCGGCCGTGGTGCGCGTCGAGGGCAACGACGCCGCGGTGCGCCTGATCCCGCAGCTCGACGCGCTCAACCCCAACGAGCTCCACTTCCGGATCGTCACCGACTACATCCTCGAGCCGGACTCCCGCACCCTGCGGATCCGCACCACCGCGATCAATCGCGGCGTCCGCACCTGGGGCTCCTTGGCGATGGGCGACCTGCTGCTGCTCGGCTCCACCAACTCGATGTGGTCCCCCGAGCGGGGTTTCGGCGATCTGGCGGACGGGGAGCAGTCGCTGCTCGTGACGGCCTCGGACCCGGAGCAGCCCTGGCGCCGGGTGTCCTACGGCGTCGCCACCGAGCACGGGCCGCTGACCCTGCCGGTGGCGGTCGGCGGCGCGACGGGCGCCATCGGCTACATCGTGCACACGCTGCGGGCCGGCGAGAGCGCCGTCTACGAGCGGCGGCTGACCGTCGGTCGCGACCCGTCCGCCGCCCTCGAGCCCCTGCTGGAGTACCTCGGCCGGGACTACGCCGTGGTGGCCGGCACCGTGACCGGCGCCGGCGGCGCGCCCGTGGCGGGCGCCTACGTCGCGGCCCTCCCCGCCGACGGCAGTCCCGGGGCCGGCAACGCCGTCACCGACGAGGCCGGCAGCTACCGCCTCGTCGTCGCCCCCGGCAGCTACCCGCTCGTGGTCGCGAAGGACGGCTGCCTGCGCGGCACCGGGACCACCGGGTCGCTCGCCGCGGGCGGAACCGCCGCCGTCGATCTCGCCCTCGGCGCCTGCGGCGAGCTGACGCTCGACCTCGCCGACGACGCCGGCCCCGTGCCGGCCAAGGTCACCCTGTACGGCCTCGACGTGGAGGCGCCCGAGCGTCGCCTGGTCGTCGTGCGGGGCGAGCGCGAGAACGTGGGCGCGCACCGCGCGCTGATGACCCCCGACGGGACCGGCACCTTCCCGGTGAAGCCCGGCCGCTACCGGGCGGTCGTCTCGCGCGGCTTCGAGTACCGGTTCGTCGAGCAGGAGCTGACGGTGCCCGAGGGAGGCGCCGCCACGCTCACCGCGACCCTCGAGCGGGTCGTCGACACGGTGGGGTGGGTCGGCGGGGACTTCCACCTCCACACGCTGCGCAGCCCGGACGGCAAGGTCACGCCCTGCGAGCGGGTGACCGAGGCCGCCGCCGAGGGGCTCGACCTGGCCGTCGCCACGGACCACGACGCCTACACCAGCTACTGGCCGTGCATCGATGAGCTGGGCCTGCGGCTACGGCTGTGGACGATGGTCGGCGCCGAGGTCTCCAACATGGGTGGCGGCGGGCACCGCAACGCCTACCCGATGCCCTACGACGAGGCGCGGCTGCTGGACCACTGGGGCCCGCAGTACTGGGTCGGTCTCACCGCCCAGGAGCTGAACGACAAGCTGCACGCCGAGCCGACGAATCCCGTGATCCAGATGAACCACCCCCGCAGCTCCGACAGCTACATGAACTGGGTCGACTTCGACCCGGTGACCGGGGAGGTGGGCCGCAGCGGAATCGACCTGGCGTCCGGCTGGGAGGCGATGGAAACCAGCAACGGCGACTCGTTCCCGTTCGACGACGTGACGCTGTTCACGCCCGAGCGCGTCGCCGACCTGCAGGCGCTGCCGCGCGGCGACGTGCCCGACTTCGCCGACTACCTCGGCCTGCTCGCCCACGGTCATCCGGTCACCGCCATGGGCACCAGCGACGCCCACGGGCGCAACGACGGGACCGGCTACTCCCGCTCGTACCTGCCGCTCGGCACCGACGACCCCGCCGCCGTGACCGAGCAGGACGTGACCGACGCCGTGCGCGGCCAGCGCGTCGTGGTCGCCAACGGCGCCTTCCTCCGCGTGACCGCCGAGGGGCTCGAGGCGCTGGGGCCGGAGCAGCTCGTGCCGCTCGGCGGGACGGACGTCGAGCTGTACGTCCAGGCCGAGACCAATCCGGACTTCGATCTGTCGTACCTGTATGTGTTCGCCAACGGCCGGCCGCTCTACCTGACCCGCGAGACCGACGGCTCGATCACCGCCGAGGACTCCGCCGCCGGGGGCGGGACGCTCGAGCTGGCCCTCGTCACGGCGGATGCGCTGGACGACGTCGTGCGACTGGCGACCGAGGTCCGCCACCGGGCCGTGGTCGACACCCGCTACAACGTCCTGGTCCGCGGCAGCGGGTCGATGGGGCCGCTGGCGGCCTCGGGTCCGTTCGCCTACACCAACGCGATCTACGTCGACGTCGACGGCGGCGGCTGGTCGGACTGAGCGCCGCCCCGCGCTTGCCTCCACCGCGGTGCTCGGCTACTCCTGTCGCACCCGCGAAGGCTCGCGGGACGCAGGTCGCGACCGGCGGCCGCCGGGGAGGATTCATGCCGCGCTGGATCGTGCCGCTCGTACTGCTCGTCCTCGCCGCCGCCGGCGGCCGCAAGCCGGCGCCGGAGCCCGCGGGTCGGGACGCGGCGGACCCGGCGCCGGACGCCGTCGGGCCGGACGCGACCGGACCGAGCCCCGACGTCGCG
>CAZMRP010000353.1:0-5947 GCA_964568275.1 uncultured Myxococcales bacterium | reverse complement strand
CCAGCGGCGGCGCGGGGTCCCAGAACTCGGCGCGGCGCAGCGCCAGCAGCCGGTCGCGGATCTCGGCGGCCGGACGGCCCGAGGCCCACAGCGCCGCGACGATGGCGCCGGCGCTCGAGCCGGTGACGGCGACCGGGCGCAGCCCGAGCCCCTCCAGCGCGAGCGCGAAACCCGCGTGGGCGAAGAAGCCGAAGAAGCCGGACGACAGGCAGACGCCGACGCGGGCGCCCGGGGGCACCGGCTGCCGCTCGGTCGCGCCTACTCCCATTCGATGGTCCCCGGGGGCTTGGTGGTCAGGTCGAGCCCCAGGCCGATCACGCCGGGCAGGTCGAGGATTCCGCGGAGCGTCGCCAGCACCGGCGGCGGCAGCTCGGCCGGCTTCGCCGTCATCGCCCGCTCGGAGTGCACCGGGCGCACGATCACGAACTCCCCACGGCGGCCGTCCAGCTCGAGCGGCAGGGCGACGGTGGGGCATTGCCAGATCGCCCGCAGCAGGTCGAAGCGCTCGAGCGCCCCCATCACGATCGCGTCGGCCTCGCGCAGCAGGTCGAGGCGTTCGCGGGTCACGCCGGCGGGGGCGGGGCGGGCGGTGCGGAAGCCGCGGCCGGTGAGGTCGAGCACCGCGCGGTTGACCCCCGGGACCAGCTTGAACGTCCGGGCGGCGAGCTCGAGCAGCCGGTCGTGGGGCGCCTCGCCCCACAGCAGCACCGGCAGCTCGTAGCTGCGCAGGTCGGCCTTGACGCCCACCGAGCGGACCGGGAGCAGGTCGCCGTGGAGCCCGGCGGGCGCCAGCAGCTCGCCCAGCGCGGCGGCGGCCCCTGGGACGGCGCCGGCGTAGCCGGGGGGCGGCTCGCCGTCCGAGCACAGCAGGCGGATGCCGAGCCCCGGGCCGGGGAACGGGTGCCGCCACAGCAGGTCCTCGGGGATGCCGAGCGTCTGGCCCAGCTCGCGGACCTCGGTCTTGTACAGCTCGCGCAACGGCTCGATCACGCGCCCCTGGGCGATCAGCTGCTCGATCACCGGCACCCGGTTGTGGTGCGTCTTGATCACGTCGGCGCGCTTGGTGCCGCCGGTCTCGATCGTGTCCGGATAGATCGTGCCCTGGCCCAGCAGCAGCTGCCGCAGCTCGAGCCGCTCGGCCTCGCGGTCGAAAACGTCGACGTAGGTCCGCCCGATCGCCTTGCGCTTGGCCTCGGGCTCGAGCAGCCCGTGCAGCGCGCCGAGGAAGTCGTCCGTGGCGTCGATGAAGTGCAGGTTGCGCGAGACGCCGAGCCGCTCCAGCGACCGCATCACGCCGCGGCTCTCGTCCTTGCGCATCAGGCCGTTGTCGACGTGCAGCAGGTGCAGCTGCTGCGGTCCGAGCGCCTCGGCGAGCAGGCGGGCGCAGACGGTGGAGTCGACGCCGCCGGAGGCGAGCAGGAACACGCCGGTCGTGCCGGCCTGGCGCCGGATCGCGTCGAGCTGTTCGTCGACGTAGCGGTCCATCGTCCAGCCGGGCTCGCAGCCGCAGATGCGCAGCGCGAAGTTCTCCAGCATCCGCTCGCCGAACTCCGTGTCGTCCACCTCCGGGTGGAACTGGAACCCGTAGCGTCGCCGCCGCTCGTCGGCGATGGCCGCGTTGCGGTGCGGGCGCTGGTCGCCCGCGACCTGCGACTGGCCGAGCTCCTCGAAGCCGGGCCCGAGCGCCACGACGGTGTCGCCGTGGGACATCCAGACCGTCGACTCGCGCGGCACCCCGGCGAACACGGGCGACGGACGGGCGACGCGCAGCCGGGCCGGGCCGTACTCGCGCTGGCAGTGCTCGACCCGGCCCCCGTAGTGCTTGGCGATCTCCTGGTGGCCGAAGCAGAAGCCGAGGATCGGCACGTCGAGGTCGAGCACGGCGCGGGTCCAGCCGGCCTCCTCGCCGGCCGAGGCGAGGGCGGGGCTGCCCGAGAGCACGATGCCGCGGTAGGGCCGGAAGGCCTCCAGCGGGTCGTCGGGCTGGCGAATCTCGGCCAGCACGTGGAGCCGGCGGAGCTTGGTCGCGATGAGGTGCGCGTACTGGCCGCCGAAGTCGACGACGGCGATCCGATCGTGGTCCGTCCGGGATGTCATGGCGGCGCGAGTCTGCCATGGTTCGCGCTTGACTTCCATCCCTGGGCGGGCTTTGTTGGCTCTGCGATGACGAGGGTGCTGGTGGCCTACAGTCCGACGCGGCTCGGCCGCGACAAGGCCGGCAAACCACGCCTCGAGAAGCACATCCTGTCCACCGTCAACGACGTCGTCGAGGCCCTGGGCCGGGCGGGCTACCGCGTCGAATCCGCGGCCCTGGCCCGCGACCCGCGGCGGTTTCTCGCCGCGGCCCGGCGCTTCCGCCCCAAGGTCGTGTTCAACCTGTGCGAGGGGGTGGCCGGCGAGTCCGAGCTGGAGAAGAACGCGGTGGCCCTGTTCGAGCTGGCGCGGCTGCGCCACACGGGCAACGGTTGTCTGGCGCTGGCGGTCTGCCTGGAGAAGGCGATGACCAAGCGCCTGCTGCGCACCGCGCGGATCGACACCCCCGACTTCCTCGCGGTGCCGGAGGGCGAGGAGCCCGAGGGACACCTGGAGCTGCCGGCGATCGTCAAGCCGTCCCTCTCCGACGGCTCGCTGGGCATCACCGCCCGCAGCGTGGTCAAGACCCAGGCCGCCCTGCGCCGCCGCGTGCAGTACGTGCACCGCTGGTTCCGCCAGCCGGCGCTGGTCGAGCGCTTCGTGTCGGGGCGGGAGTTCCAGGTGGCGCTGGTGGGCAACCAGCAGCCCGAGGTGCTGGCGGTGGCCGAGCTGTCGTACCGGGGCCTGCCGCGGACGCTGCCGCGGATCTGCAGCTACGCCGCGAAGTGGGACCCCGCCTCGCCGTACTACCGCTACACCAACCCCGTGCTGCCGGCGCCGATCCCGGAGGCGCTGCGCCACCGGCTGGAGACGGCGGCGGTGCGCGCCTGGCGCGTGCTCGGGATGCGCGGCTACGGGCGCGTCGACTTCCGCGTCCGCCGCAACCGCCCGTTCGTCGTCGACGTCAACCCCAACTGCGACATCTCCGCCGACGCCGGCCTGGCCCGCGCCGCGCGGCACGCCGGCATGACCTACGCCCAGCTCTGCGACCGGGTGGTCCGGCTGGCCCTGGAGTGACCGTGCGCCTCTCGCGCCGGCTGCTGTTCGACGACGAGACGCGCAAGGTGGAGCTGCTGTCCACCCGCGTCTGCGACCTGCCGCTGCGCCTGCCCGGCAGCCTGCTCGGCCGCTGCGTCGACCGCGCCCTCGAGGACGCCCGCTCCTTCGGCATCGCGCTCGAGCCCCACTTCTACCTTTCCGACGGCTACGGCTGCGTCCAGGGCACCGTGAACATCGGCCTCGGCTTCTGGGACGCCGACGAACTGCTGCGCGACCTGCACGCCGACCGGCTCGGTCGCCGGCGGGACGAGATGGACCTGGTGCTGCTGCTGCGTCACGAGATCGGCCATGCCTTCTGCTACGGCCACAAGCTGTACCTGCTGCCCGAGTTCCGCAACGTCTTCGGGATCCGCGGCAACTTCTTCACCACCTACCCCGAGCACGACCGCTATCGCTACGACCCCTACAGCATCGATCACGTCAACCCCGACTTCGACTGGTACGCCCAGAAGCACCCGGACGACGACTTCGCCGAGACCTTCGCCGTGTTCCTCGACCGCAGCGGCGGCTGGAAGGAGCGCTACCGCGGCCGGCTCGGGGCCCTGCGCAAGATCGCCTACGTCGGCCGGCTGGTCCGCAGCTACGGGGGGCGCGCGCCGCAGCTGCAGCCCGGCGAAGGGCAGATCGACGAGCCGGTGGAGCAGATCCGCCGCACCCTGGCCCAGTTCTTCCGCGTGAGCCGCAAGCGCTACCTCAAGCGCGCCCAGGGCTACCTCGACGACGACCTGCAGGCGATCTTCCGCAAGCCCGAACGGCTCCAGCGGCCGACCAGCCCCGCGCTCCAGCTGCTGCGCCGCCACCGCCAGTTCCTCGAGGTCTCCGTGCGCAACCGCGTCCGCCCCAAGGACCCGCACGTCGTCGCCGACCTGCTCGAGAAGGTCCGCCAGCGTCTGGCCGCCCTCGGCCTGGTCTACCCCGACGACGAACGCGAGCGGACGCTGGCCGAGCTGCTGGGCTTCGTCCTGCACAAGACCGAGCTGTTCCACCGCTTCGGGACGTTCCGCGAGGTCTGATGCCGCCCGCCCTACCGCCGGCGCGCCGGCCGGTGTATCCTTCGGGCAGCGAGGAGGTGCCTTCCATGACTCACCGCACCGGGTCCGTCGGGCCGGTCGTCGTCGCCACACTGGTTCTATGTCTGTTCGGCACCTCCGCGGCGCGCGCCGCGGTCCCGCTGATCAACACCTACGGCGGGCCCCGCGGATTCGGCACGAGCTGCCTGTCGCCGAACGACGACGGCTCCTCGGCCGTGATCAACCTCACGCCCTACTTCCCCGCCGGGTTGCGCTTCTTCACCAGCACGCACACCTCGGCCTACGTCAACACCAACGGGAACATCACGTTCAGCGGGGAGGAGCCGATCTACACGCCGGACGCCTTCCCCGTCGCCTCCCGGCCGATGATCGCCGCCTACTGGGCCGACGTCGACCTGCGGCCGCTCGTGGACGGCGACTGCCGCGGCTACTCCGTGTACACCGGCTCGCCGGGCTACCTCGCCTGCCAGGATCCTCCGAACAACGGCGCCTGGTGGCACCTCGAGCCCGGGCGCTGGGTGATCACCTGGGACCGCGTCGGCTACTACTCCTGCAACCTCGACCACGTGATGAGCTTCCAGATGATCATCACCGCCGCGACCGGCGGCTGCGGCGCCGCGGCCGGCGACTTCGACGTGGAGTTCCGGTTCGAGCGGTGCGAGTGGACCACCGGCGACGCCAGCGGCGGCTCCGGCGGCTTCGGCGGCTTCGCCGCCCAGGTCGGCTTCGATGCCGGTGACAGCGTCAACTACGTGGAGGTCCCCGGCTCGCGGACCGGCACGATCCACACCACCGTCTGCAACGACTCCAACGTCGGCGAGCCGGGCATCTGGCGCTGGCAGATCCGCAGCGGCACCGTCATCTGCCCCGACGCCGGCAATCCCTGCACCGTCGACGGTGCGCTCGGCGTCTGCGCCGAGGGGCGGACCCAGTGCTTCGGTCCCGACGTGATCTGCGTCGGCAACCTGGAACCCTCCCCGGAACGCTGCGACGCTCTCGACAACGACTGCGACGGCGCGGTCGACGAAGACGACGGCATCTGCGCGCCCTTCGAGATCTGCGACCACGGCGTCTGCCGCACCGTCTGCTCCGAGTTCGGCTGCCCGCCCGGCCAGCTCTGCGACACCGACGGGCGCTGCATCGATGCGGAGTGCGTCGGCGTCGTGTGCGACGAGGGATTCCGTTGCGTCGACGGCGTCTGCGTCGGTGCCTGCGACGGGATCGTCTGTCCCTGGGACCGCGTCTGCGTCGCCGGCAACTGCGTCGACCTCTGTGCGATCATGGTCTGCGACGAGTGCAGCGTGTGCGTCCACGGAATCTGCGAGACGAGCTGCGAGTGGGAGCCTTGCCCCGCCGGCGAGGTCTGCCTGGCCGACGGCCGCTGCATGCCCGAGGCCTGCGCCGCCGTCACCTGCGACCCGGGCTTCCATTGCGAGGGTGGCAGCTGCGTCGACAACTGCCTCGGCGCCGTCTGCGCGGCGGGGTTCGAGTGCCGACTCGGCGAGTGCGTGCCGGCGACGACGAGCGCCGACGCCGATGCGGACGCGGACGCCGACGCCGATCTCGACGCTCCGGCCGACATCGACGCCGCCGCGGACGCCGATGCCGACCTCGACGTGCCCGCCGACGGGCGGCCGGACGGCTACTACGTCCCGCCGGTCGACGGCGGCGACGGCCTGGGCTGCAGCTGTCGCGCCGCGTCCGGCCTGCCGCGCGAGCTCGGC
>CAZMRP010000352.1:0-5953 GCA_964568275.1 uncultured Myxococcales bacterium | reverse complement strand
CGCGGCGCGACGTCGCCGCCCGCCGGGACGCCGGGGCTGCGGCCACCCGGGACGCCCGGACGACCACCGACGGCTCCAGCCCGTTCACCAAGATCCGCACCACCGACGCCGGTTCGCAGTTCACCAAGATCGGGCGCTGAACCGCCTAGAAGTGGAAGTCGACGCCGAGGAAGGCGCCGTAGCGCACCAGCAGGCTGGTCTTCGTCGAACCCTCGACCGAGTACGGGATGTCGAGGTCGATGGCGACCGGGGTGCCGACGATGCCGAGCCACGGCAGGGGCAGGTACTCGAGCGACAGCGCGGGGCGGAAGTGGATGATGGTCATCGCCCCCGTCAGTTCGTTGCCGGCCCACGGGATGGGGATCGCCCCGTCCGGCGGGACGAACGCGCCGACGCCGAGGCCGAGCGACGCGACGAGGTGCAGTTGGTCGAGGGCGAGCCAGCGGAGGGCGGGGACGACGGAGCCGAGCACGAACCAGCTCATGTAGTCCGCGGTGACCCTCGTCCCGCCGGGGCCCGCCGTGGTCGTGGCGGTGATCGGGTAGGCCAGCACGGACAGCTCGGCGCCGAGGTCGAAGCGGACGTCGCCGTCGAACAGGGTGTAGCCGCCGTGGACGCCGAACCCGGCGGTCGGCACCACGTTGTCGGAGCCGTTGAGGTGCACGATCGAGCCGCCGGACAGGCCGAGGAACACCCGACCGACCTCGAAGGGCTCGTCGTCGGGATCGCCCCCGGGCGGCGGTGGCGGTCGGATCGAGCCCGCCGGGGGCAGGGCAAGCTGGATCACCGCGCGGCGGCCCAGGCCGCCGTCGACGACCTGCGTCCGCGTCGTGTACCCGTCGGCCGCGAAGTGCACCACGAAGGTGCCCTGGGGCAGCTCGAGCTCGCAGGGCGTCCGCAGCCCGTCGTACTCGGGGAGCGGGATGCCGTTGGCGTTGGTCACCGTGACGGTCGCGCCGGGCGGGTCGGTGCGCAGCGTGAAGATCGCCTCGCGCCCCCGCAGCTCGCGGATGTGCGCGTAGACCTCGTCCCGTCCCTCCGCCAGGTCCGTCGCCAGGTACTGCTCGTAGTAGTTGATCGACTGCTCGAAGTCACCGAGCCGCTCGTAGCACTGCCCGATGTTGTACAGCGCGTTGGGGTGGCCGCGGTGGACCTCGTAGGACTCGCGGAACAGCTCGATCGCCTGCTCGAGATTGCCGGCGTTGAACGCCTCCATGCCGGCCTGGTAGGTCGCGATCGACTCCTCCGAGAAGTCGTCCTGGGCGGCGGCGGGCGCGCTCCACGCGAGAGCAAGCCCGGCGAGCAGCAGGCACCGGCGCGGGCGCGGATATCGCGGCGACATGCTGGTCACCTCCCGAACGGCAGACCGACCGCCCCTTCGATGAAGCGATCGATCCGCTCGCGGTCCTGCGGTTTCAGATCGAGGAACCGCACGCCCATGCCGAGTTCCGCGTCCTTGCCGGCGGGCATGATCTCGCCGGTGACCTCGATCACCTCTTCGGCGTCCGGCAGCGAGAAGCGCAGCCGGACCCGGGTTCCCGGCGGGTGCGGCATCGTCCCCTCGAGGTACAGGCCGCCGGTGCTCAGGTTCGCGGTGCGCTGGAAGTAGGTCGAGTCCTCGTGGGTCTCGACCACGTGCAGCTGGACCGGGAGCCGCTGCGATGTTCTGCGTTCCCAAACCGGAGGCATCGAGGCCCCTCCTCGGGCAGTCAGTCGTGGGCGATGCGCGATTCGAACGCGCGACCTTTGGTTCCGGAGACCAGTGCTCTATCCAACTGAGCTAATCGCCCTCTGCGGCCACCCCGTCGAGCGACCGCGGGGACCGTATACCGTTCCACGCCGCGGGTGTCAAACCCCGCCGATCATCCGTCGCCCTCCCGGCCGGAACGACTTCGTCCTCTCGTGCGCGCGAAGCTCCAAGGCGCGGGCCGCGGAGTTGTCAAAGGAAACGGCGTGGGGTAATCTGGCCCGGCCGGCGGCGGTGGTGGCTTCGTTCCTGTTCGTCGTGTTGCTCGAAGCGGCGCCGTGCGGAGGTCGGATGAACCCTGCGGAGGAGCGAGAACTGGTCGAGCGGGCGCGGGCGGACGATCGGGAAGCACGCGAGGCGATCGCCCGGAAGCTGTACCCCGCGTTGCTCGCCTCGGCGCTGCGCATGGCGCGACGCCGGGACGTGGCGGAGGACCTGGCACAGGAGGCCGTGTTCCGGGCGCTGCGGGCGATCGGGACCTTCGACGGACGGAGCACGTTGTTCACATGGGCGTACCGCATCCTGGTGAACTTGTGGCTCAACTTCGCGCGGCAGGAAGGTCGTCAGCGCTCCGGAACCCTGTCCTTCGACGAGATGTTCGCGGACGGCAAGCAGACGGCCGACAAGGGTCTCGGTCCGGAACGGCTCGCCGCGGACCGGGAACACCTGCGCAAGCTGTGGGATGCCATCTGCAACCTTCCGGAGTCGTTGAGGGTTACACTTCTGCTGGTGGTGTTCGAGGAACTGAACTACGAGGAAATCGGCCACGCGCTCGGCTGTTCCGAAGGGACCGTGGCCTGGCGCGTGTTCCGGGCGCGGGAACTCCTCCGCGAGAACCTGCGGGACGTGCTGGTCGATGCCCCGGGAGACGCCTAGGTCCCCGGAGGCGGGGCGGCCGGACCGTCAGCGGGAGGAACGGACGATGAGTACGAATCGAGGGCGGTCCTTGTCGGAGCGACTCGACCGCGACGGCCCCGAGTCGGTCGTGCGGCGGGCGCAGGAGTTGGGGGGCGAGGCTCCGGACCTCGCCCGCGAACTGGTGGCCCTGCACGAGAAGCTCGGCTCGCTCCGCGCGCTGGCGCAGCCGGGCGAGCCGGCGCCGCCGGACGCCGTGGCCGCAGTCGTTTCGAAGGTCGTGCAGCGCGTGGAGGAGGCGGGGGAGGGAGACGAGGTGTCCGCGTGGCGGCGCCCGGCGTTCCCGCAGAGCGAAGAGGAGACCAAGGCGATGGGCGACGAGGAGACCACTGCGCAGCCGGCAGGGGAGGCGAAGGAGCCTGCCGCCGAGCCGTCCGCCGTCAAGGCCGAGGAGTCGACGGCGCCCTCGGCCTCCGCGGTCAAGCGCGCCAAGGAGGCCGCCCCGACCGACTCCGGCGTCGTCAATCTCAAGGCCCTGGCCGAGGACTACTATCGGGCCAAGGCGGCGCGCGACGGCGGCGGAGAGAAGCCGGTGGCGGCCGTGGTTCCGGCGGCGGCCGCGGCGGCCGCTTCGCGGCCGGAGCGGCGCCGCGCGATGGGCCCGCTGCTGGCGATTGCCGCCGGACTGGTGGCCGTGTTCGCCGTGGTGCTGTATCTGTTCCTGCGGGGCGATCCCGACGCGGAGCGAACCACGACCACGCCGGCCGCCGGGCCGCTGGTCGCCGGCGGGCCGGCGCTGATGGCCAACGAGCCGCAGACGCCGCCGCAGCAGCTGGAGGCTCCGCCTCCCAACGCCACCGCGGAGGAGCTCGAACGGTACCGGCTGGAGGTCGAACAGCTGAAGCAGCAGCTCGCCGAACAGCAGGCGTCCGAGCCGGAGCCGGTGGTGGTGGCGGCCGCGCCGGAGGCGCCGGCGGAGGCTCCGTCGGCCGAGGCGACCCAGGGACCGGCGACCGCTCCGACGACCCCGCGGCGGACGACGAGCGGGACGACGAGCTCCGGTGGCGGAACGACCCGTCCGGCCGGCGGGACCGGCGGCACGGGAACGGCGGCGTCGAGCAGTCCGCCGGCCGAGGCGCCGGCGGCGAATCCGCTGATCGGCATGCTCGGCGGGCGCACGCCGACCGAGGACACGTCGAGCGCCGGCAGCGGCGGCACGACCGCTCCCGCTGCCACGTCCGAGGCGCCGGCGAGCGGCGACACGCGGCTGGCCGGCAGCCTGACCGACCTGGGGCTCAGCGCCCCGCCGCGCGAGACGACGAGCACCACGACGACCGCGCCGACCACGGCGCCGGCCGCGGTCGCACCGCCTCCTCCGCCTCCTCCGCCGGAGGAGACCCTGCCGGAGACGCTGGGCCGTCCCGAGATCCGGCGCGGCACCGACCTGGTGAAGAGCTCGGTCCTGCGTTGCGGTCAGGGCCAGACCGGCACGATCACCGTCGAGTTCACGGTGGCCGGCACCGACGGCTCGGTGAACGGCACGCGGGTGACGGGCGAGTTCGCCGGGACGGCGGTGGGCGCGTGCGCCGAGTCGGCCGCGCGCAGCGCCAGCTTCGCCCGCTTCCGCCGCTCGACCTTCACCTTCACCTTCCCGTTCGTGCTTCCCGTCCCGTAGCCGGGTCGCGCCAGAGCGCGGAGTCCGCGACGGCGTAGACCGCGCGGATCTCGTCGAGCCGCGGCCGTTCGCCCGGCTCCGGGTTGAGCGTCACGCTCCAGCGTCCCTCGCGCTCGAGGGCCCAGCCGACGGCGGTGACCGAGCCGGGTCCGCGGCGGGCCAGGGCCACCAGCAGGTCGCCGAACGAAACCCGTTCGTCGGACAGCCCGGCGTCGGGTCGCGGCGCCAGTCGGACGAACTCCTCGCCGCGTTCGGCCAGCAGCTCGTCCAGCACGGGGACGATGCCGGGCGTCAGCAGCGCGTGCGCCAGCAGGTGCGCCCGGACCTGTTCGGCGGCGAGCACGGAGACCGGCGGGGCGGAACCCGGCCGGGCGCCGGCGTGCACCGTGCGCGCCAGCAGCCCGGCGCGGCTCTCGCTCTCGAGCTGCACGACGACGCGGCAGCGGTCGAGCCGGGAGGCGGTGTCGGCGATGCGCAACGCGCGGGCGGTCGTGCAGTCGTCGCCGGCCGGCGCGGCGGGGTGCGAGAGGAACACCAGGCGGTCGAAACGCTCCAGGTCGGCGAGGTCGATCCCGTGCGATCCGGCGTCCGCGTGGTCGTCGCTCCCGTGCAGGGCGATCGTGCCGCCGCGGCCGTCGGCCAGCGTCAGGTGCAACGGCCCGGGACCCTCCTGCCGCAGCGTCGCGTCGGGGGCGGCGCTCCGGATCGCGTCGCGCAGTCCCGAGCCCAGCTCCGCGGCGGCGGTCGCCGTCTCCGGCAGCAGCTCGATCTCGATGCCGGGCAGGAACCGCACCAGCTCGACCAGCAGCGTCGCCAACGACGGGTGGGTGCCGACCAGCAGCACCCGCCGGGTCTGGTGCCCCGCAAGCTCCAGGGCCGCGGCCAGCCGCACCGCGGCGGGCGCGGGCTCGGGGTCCGGCTCGTCGAGGCGTCCGGCGGCGAGGTCGCGGGCCCAGACGCCGGCCAGGTGCTCGTTGAGCGCCATCACGACCACGCCGGCGACGCGGTCGGTCGGCGGTCGAACGGTGCCCGGTCCGAGCCCGAGCTGCACGTCGCAGTCCTGGGTGCGGCGCAGGGGGCTCGCCCCGCGCGGGGTTTCGCGGTCGTCGCGGGCGACGAGCAGGCCGAGCGGCAGGACGCGGTAGTCGCGCCACGAGCGCGCGTGGGGCAACTCGGCCGGCAGGACTCCCGCGCGTCCCGCCACCCGGCCGCGCAGCAGGTCCTCCCCGGGCAGCCGGACCCAGATCGTCTGGCCGGCGGTGGCCAGCACCTGGTCGTAGACCGGGTCGAGTCCCGGGTCGATCACGTGGGCGGCGAGGAACCGGCCGAGCAACGACTGCATGTCGAGCACGGCGCAGCCGATGCCGGCCCGGTGCAGCCGGTCGGCCAGCGGTCGCGCGGCCGGCAGGCTGGCCGTGGCGCGCAGCTCCAGGAACAGATCGCGCGGGACGGGACCGCCCAGCCGGGTCGCGGCGTCCTCGGCCGCGGAGCGCAGCAGCGCCTCGCTCACCGCCAGCGCGCTGGACAGGCAGCGCGCGTCGCCCGCCGGGTCGACGTCGTCCGGGATCAGCGTCACGCACCGGGCCTGGTCGGCGGCGACCAGCTTCGTCCCGCGGTCGTCGACCAGCGCGGTCGGACGGTAGGTCACGCCGCGCAGGTCGGCGTCGAGCAGGAAC